>JARRBB010000035.1 GCA_029981435.1 Thermotogaceae bacterium
TGGAGACCAGTGGAACTTCCAGCTTCCATTCAAACAGATGTAGTTTGGCCAGTATTCCCATTCTGCGTTAAAAGGGTTGAGTCTTGGAATGAAGGTACAATGAGCTGGTTGTCTGTTTTTGAACAAAATCTTCGGGTTTTCCCAGTCGTTTTGGTGATCCATTCTAAAATCCCCCCTGTTTGTTTACTTCTTCATCAAATCATCGAAAAATCTCTCGAATTTGGGTAAAAAGAAGTCAAGTATTCTTTCAATATGTTCAAATTCTTCAGGCAAGTTCATTATTATGCTTTTTCTTCTAACGGCTATAACAGGACGTTGAAATATGAATTTTTCAGATATATCTTCCATGAAATTAAAAAGTGCTTTCTCCATACCATAGAGCCTTCTATCAGTTATGGCAAGGGTCGCTTCGGGTACGAAATCATCTTTATCAAGCCCAATTCCTCCCACTGTGAAAACAAGGCTATATTTCTTTTCGACCATTTCAAAAATCTTCTCTTTCATGTTCTCAAAATTAGCAGTGAGAGTTTCAGAAGCCTGTTCTGATAAATTTTGTAGATAAACAAAATCCACAATTTCAAAACCATGATTTTTAGCTTTGCTTCTCAAAAGATTTTCTTTAGATTTGAACTCGTAAGTTTCTGGTTCAATTATCAGAAAAACAACTTTTTTCTGTTTATTTTCAGATATTTTCCGATACCTCCATGAAGAATTTTTCTACATCTTCAGCAAAACTTTCGAGTATGAGATTGAAGGTTTTAAAATCTTCGAAATAGGCTTTTTCGAACATAACTCTGGTGCTTTTGGAAACGCTACCATTTATCAGAGCAGACAGCTTGTATAGATCGACTTCAGAAGTCGCAAAGTTGAAATATCTTTTTATTTGATTTATCTTATTTTCATGAAGGTTCAAAACCCTTGATAATCTTTCGATGTATCCTGTTAATCCTGAATCTGAGTGGTAAAATTCTTCAAATTTTTCAGAAATTTTTCTTAGAAACTCCACGAATCTTGCCATATTTTCAGGTTTGATAAGCTCGATAGGAAATATAACTTCGTACTCTGACCTATGTTTCTTATTGGCCCTGAAGAGTCGCGACAACGTTTCCACAAATCTGATGAAGGTAGTTGTCAGAAGAAACTGTAGAGATTTTCTATCACTGTCGTTAGGAAGGATTGAAGATTTGGAAATGTAGTAAGTCTGATTGAAGCTTAAAGCGATGTCAAAGCCAGAAACTGACACAGAAGGTTTAAAAAAGACTTTCTTATCGTAGTTCGTGTTCCACTCTTTCAAAAAAACACTGAAATCACGCATGGCTCTTATCAGTTTAACCATGGAAGTTATATCTTCAAAGCCTTCTCTATCTACTGTGTGGAGTTTTGAAAAGACATTTTCGTTTGCTATCAAAAGTTTTATATCCAGTTCAAGAAAAGTGTTCAGGATTCCGAAAAACCTACTAGGATCTTCTAAATGTTCTTGTGTGAAACAGGTAAGTTCAAATCCAAGCAGCTTTTCAAAGAAATGAAGTAATTTTCTGAGTTTGTCTTCACTACAACGTTCAAGCTTACTTGGTGTGAAATTCGATTTAAAATCGATCGCAACCATGATATTCTGTAAAGAATCCTGATCAAGTAATTTTACAACTATAAAAGTAGGAACTTTTAAAGTAGAATAATCATTTTCGAATCCTTTTGGAACAAGATAGAAAATCCCATCTTCAATTTCAGTTATTATCTTTGCCAATTCGAACATATCTTCACTTGCTAAAGAAGCATAGAACCTTTCCTGGTCAACCCAGTATTCTTTCATATTAACCCCACCTACCCATAACAAGTATATCCGTGTATTCTCCATTCTTAAAAACAGCTTTTTCTTTCCTACCCTCTATTTTAAATCCAAATTTTTTGTAAAGATTTATCGCTCTTTCATTATCCGCCATAACTTCAAGTTGTATTTTTCTTATACCCGATCCTTTTGCCCATTCTATGAGCGATTGTAAAAGAGCGCTCCCAATTCCCAACCCCCAAAAGTCTTTCAAAACACTCATTCCAAATTCCCCTTTGTGCTTCGTTCTTTCTCTGCTACCACCGATGAAATTGAGTGAGCCAACGATCCTGTCAACCAACAGGGCAACCAAAAACAAAGAATTTTCTTTTTCAAGATGTGCACGTATTATAGACTTTTCCTGTTCAATTGACATAACAACTTCTTCTGGTTTGGTGACAAGAAAATCCGTTTCAGAAGTAACTTTTCTGAAAAACCTTATCAATTCTGCGGCATCAGATTCGACGGCATTTCTTATAAGAAGGTGTTCTCCATTTTTCAGCTTCACATTTTTTCGAAAGAACCCCAAAATTGACCACCTTTTAACTCCAGTTTATCAAAACCTGAGGTTTACTTACCTTTGGGTGGGAAATTATCGTACAATTCGTTTTAAAAGCCCTGTTTATTATATCTTCCTTATAAACTTCTTCTGGTGTTCCTTCTGCTATTATTTTACCATCACTCATCACTACAATCTTATCACAAAATAGACTCGCCATGTTTAAATTGTGAAAAACACCCAGTACAGTTTTACCATATTCTTTAACTTTTGATTGAATCAGTCGTGCCATTTCATAAGAATAGTTTATATCCAAATGAGCGAAAGGTTCATCCAGAAGGAGAATAGAAGTATCCTGAGCAAGAGCTTTGGCAAATACCACACGTCTTTTTTCTCCTTCACTCAAGTTGTTGAAAACACGGTTTTCAAATCCCTTTAAGTCCAACGCCAGTATGGTATCATCCACTATCTTCTGATCTCCAATAATACTACTTTGAAAAAGTTTGTGGTAAGGTATTCTACCCATCTGTACAATTTCTTTGACTGTGAAATCGAAAGCTGGTGAAAAGCTCTGAGATACGAAGGTTATTATCTTCGCTACTTCTTTTCTGTTGAAAGTTTTTACCTCTCTTTTAAATATCTGAATTTTCCCTTCGTAATTTCTGAGAACTCCAGCAATACATTTTAGTAAAGTTGTTTTTCCAGAACCGTTTGGTCCTATTATTCCTACCAACTCTTTCTCATAAATTTTCAAGTTTACGTTTTTCAATACTTTTACTCCATTTACGTAGGAGTAAGACAGATTCTCAACGTTCAAAACATCTTCCTTCAATTCCTTAACCTCCACTTCAGGAGAAATATGAACACAGGTGCTCCGATAAAGGCAGTTATTATACCTATTGGCATTTCAGTAGGCTGAAACAAACTGCGAGCAATTGAATCACAGCCAACAAGGAACATTCCACCGAGTAATGCACTTGCAGGAATTGAAATTCTGTGATTGGCTCCGAACAGAAAGCGTGCCATATGAGGAACTATAAGTCCTACAAAACCAACGATACCTATCGTAGAAACGACTATGGAAGTTAAAAAGCTCCCAAGTATAAAAGTCAAAAGTTTGAATCTTTCAACGTTAACTCCAAGATACATGGCTTCTTCTTCCCCAAGCGACATAGCGTTGAATTTTTCTGAAAAAATCGTCATTATGAATATTCCGGTTGTTGAAGCTAAAAGTAATCTTAAAACGTCGTTCCAGAAAACACCTGATAGACTTCCCATGAGCCAGAAAGTCGAGTTGGTTACGTTTCGCCAGTAAAAAACTATGATGAAAGTTGTTGCAGAACTGAAAATTAAATTGACTATGATACCACTCAACACGAGCTGTGTTATTGGCAGTTTACCCTTCGTACTGGCAATGAAATAGGTTAATATAGTCGATATGAGTGCAAAAAAGAAACTCATGGTTTCGACATTTGAAAACCATTTCCAGCCCGCAAATTGCTGTAAAGCAATTGCGAGAACAGCTCCAAATGCTCCACCAGAAGATATTCCAAGAATATATGGATCGGCAAGAGGATTTTTTAAAAGGCCTTGAAAGGCACACCCAACAGCGGAGAGTGAAGCACCTGCCAGAAAACCTACAAGAACTCTCGGAAATCTTATACTCCATATGATGGTTCTGTTGATATCGTTAGTACTGTTTCCCAAAAGAGATTGAACGATTTCTCTAAATGGAATATTTATGCTTCCAAACGACAGGTTGAGAATCAAAAAGAGAATTATGCCTAATATAAAGAAGGGAAGGAAAAATCTCCTTCCCTTTGAGAAAATATATCTCATTTTTTCCCACCGTAGAAGATGTTGTAAAGTTCAACAATAAAATCTATCAATCTTGTGTCAGGTGAGCTGGCGATATTTCCATCGACAGGGATTATTCTGTTATTTTTCACCGCTTTGATGTTTTTCCAGAGTTCTATAGATTTGACAGCCTTTATCGCTTCTTCCTGACCGCCTTCGTAATAATAAGGAACAAGTATTATATCTGGATTCTGGCTTATAACAAATTCCATGCTTATAGTCAACCAGCCGTTAGGACCTGTATAATTGCCGGTAATATTAACTCCACCGGCGAGTGATATCGCTTCGTTCAAAAAAGAACCTTGTCCACAGGTCCAAACTTCGTTGGTTCCCTGATATATTGAAGCGAAGAAAACCTTTGGACGTTTATTCAGTGGAATATTGTAAGCTTTTTTTGCAACATCAAGCATTTTGCTTTTCAAATCGTTAGAGATTTTATTTGCCAATTCTAATTTATTGAAAATTATTCCCATGTTTACGAGAGTTCTGAATATATCATCAGTTGTGCGCGGGTTTATAGCAAAGACTTTTATACCTGCCTTTTCAAGTTTTTCAACTTCGCCTGTCTGGAATCCTCCAAAAGTGAATACAACATCAGGATTCAAAGCAACTATCTTTTCAAGGTTCAGCGGTACCATGTTTCCAATGTCTTCCGCCTCTTTATAGGTATCAAAAGTTGTCACGCCAACTATTTTGTCGGCTATTCCCAATTTGACCAAATAATCGGTTGCTACAGGTGCAGCTGATATGATTCTTTGGGGTTCTTCTTCAAATGTAACAACCCTTCCAATATCATCCACAAGACTCACAGGATATGAGAAAGCGATCAACGATATTAAAATCAAAGTGAATACTAAGACAAGTTTCCTCATTCGAATACCTCCTTCTGTCAGAATCGGTTCAACAGTTCAAGAGATTGTTTCTAATTCAAAATTCAAAACAAATTCCCACCCCCTTGATTCCGAAGGTTGGTGGAGCTCAGATATCCTGGCAGGTCTCCTGGCTCTCGGATCGACCTACTCTCCGCACCTTCCCAGGAAGCAACCTTCCCAGTGGTAAACGCGGATTTCGTCCCCGATCACAGTGGCGGTCCCGCACCGGATTTTCACCGGTTTCCCTTTTAAACCTCGCGGTACCAGGATATCGCTCTTATTGAGTTTTATCTTTGAAATTATATCATAAATTCTTGGTATTCACCGTTCTTACAATAGTAAACCGTCTTAACTCTAAGTTCTTTCAACATTTCCGCCACTTTATATGAAAATTTTCCCACTCTTTCAGCGCTGTGGGCATCCGAACCTATCGTTATCAGTTTTCCGCCAGTTGCTTTCACATATTCTTTGATGAGTTTGTAGCTTGGTAAGGTATCGAAAAATATCCTATCCATGTTTGATGTGTTTATTTCTATACCTATGTTTTTCTCTTTTAATAATGTGAATATATCGTTCAATTTTCTATATAAACTTTCCGGGACTTCTGGTTTACCTTTCAAATATCTTCTTGGATAATCAAGATGTCCCAGAAACCCTGCCTGATTGAACTTTTCAAGAGCTTTTAGCATTTCGTCGAAATATTCTTCATAGAATTTTTCGTAGTTTTCAACTATGATTTCACCTGACATATCTTCCACACCTGGTAAACCATGAACAGAGTATATGAAATAATCAAATCTATCATCTTCAAAACCATCTACGGTTGATTGTATACCGACTTCAAGACCTTTGAGAAATATTATTTCATCTGTATTTTTCGAATAGAAATCGATGGATTTGAAGTATTCATCGATATTCTTAACCCTGTAAGCATAAGGAATCCTTTCTTCCAGATCGTAGTGATCAGCTATACCGATTATTTTCAGATCTAAGTGTCTGGCATTTTGAATTATATCTTCTATTTTGGAACTGGAATCAGGGGAAAAGAATGAATGAATATGGAGATCAAGCACTGAAATTACCTCCCATCGTACAATTTCAGTATCAAAAAAGGGCCTTGCGGCCCTTAAGATTCAAATATGATTATATTGTTTTTTCAATCATTGTTCAAGAATTTCATCTATTTTTTTCATTATCTCATCTGTTAATTTTTCTTTGATTTCGATGGCTTTGAGATTTTCATGAAGTTGATCAACGTTGCTGACTCCAAGGATAACGCTACTGACATTGGGATTTTTCAAAATCCAAGCTATGGCAAGAGTGGCAAGATTTGTGTTCAAATCTTTCTTCGCTATTTCTTCAATTTTTCTGAGTTTTTCAAAAGTTTTTTCGCTCAATATACCCGCTTCTTCAAGCCATTTTTTCACTTGAGGAAATCTGTCGAGCCTGCTCCCTTTCGGTATCCCATCGTTGTACTTTCCTGTCAACAATCCCGATGCAAGTGGGCTGTAAATTGTCAATCCCATTCCGTACTTCTCATATATCGGTTGATACTCTTTTTCAACTCTTTCTCTAACCAACATGTTGTATTGAGGCTGTTCAACTATTGGTGGGATGCAATTGAGCTCCTTACACGCTTGATGAGCAGCTTCAAGTTGTTCCACGCTCCATTCAGATGTACCCCAGTAAAGAGCAAGGCCGTTTCTGATTATGTAATCCATTGCCCACACTGTTTCTTCAATGGGAACCTCTGGATCTGGTCGATGACAGTACAGTAAATCAACATAATCAAGCTGCAATCTTTTTAAAGAGTTCCACGTTCCTTCAATAAGGTGTTTTCTTGAAAGGCCTGTTTGGTTTGGAGCATCGCCACCCCAGAATATTTTAGTAGAAACAACTACTTCTTCTCTTTTGAATTCTTTTAAAACCTGTCCCATCATCGCTTCAGCCAATCCTCTTTCGTACGCTTCAGCGGTATCGAAGAAGTTTATTCCATTTTTATAAGCTTCCCTCATAGTCTGTCTTGCAGCATCCTGTGAAAGTTGATTACCAAAAGTTAACCAAGAACCAAGCGATAATTCACTTACCCTTATACCCCATTTTCCAATCTTACGATAATCCATCTTTATTCGCCTCCTATAAAAATGTTTGAATCGTATAATTATTTTACCATGGTGTATAATACAAAAAAGTAAAAGTTTGGTTTCAAAATCAAAATGGTAGTTGATGGTGATAGCATGAAACGCTTTAAACCTGTTCTATTCATTATGGTTCTGTTGGGAAGTTTTGGGGTTTTCTATTTCTTCGAGTCACAAATTCAAAAGAGTGCTATCGGAAAAATCAGAAGCATTTTCAAACTTTCCTGTGATTTCACCGCGCATTCAATAAGTCTCAGCTATTTTCAATGGAGCGCAATGTACGAAGCTTTTGCGGAAAACGATGAAGAAATCGTGGAAGAATACTTTGAAGATATGAAAACAGATTTTCCGATGGTTGAAAGTATAGAGATCCTTGAACAAAAATCCGATTTCACCGAGGAAGAGCCTTATAGAATAATTTCGAGGAACAATCATCTTTACTTCCTACTTGGAATATTCAACGACGACCTTACACGGATGATAGAAGACAAGGTAGTTTCGTTGAAAATAAATCCACAAGTGATCCTTGATACTCTGAACTTGGAACCCAAACTGAGAATCAGCGATAACGGTGGAATTGAATTTGTCTATGGTTTGAAAATAGAAAAGCTTCCACTTAGTTACAGAATGTTCTTTTTCTCTATTTTGAGTGCTGTGTTTGCTGTTCTTGTCTCAAATTACTATGATAACAGTTTTAGATATAAGTTCCTTGAACGACTGAACTTTGAGCTCGATAAAAAAACACAGGCTCTTCAAAGTATTATAGATTTTACGAACGATCTTTTAACAGGTAAATTAGAAGCAAGTTACCAGAATATACTTGAAAAAGCGATTGAAGTAGTTCCAGGTGCTCAGGTTGGGAGTGTTTTGTTGAAGAATAACGGATATTATAGGTATGTAGCGGCAGAAGGTTTTGATATGGAAATACTGTCAAAAGCTCGGTTGAAATATGAAGAACTCGTGGGTAATACTGAAAAAGAGACAGTAATAATCAGGAATTTGGGAAAAATCAATCGAAAAAGATTGAGTGAGAAAAATAAAAAATTGATGTATTCTGATCCTAATGTATCCAGGGTTAAATCTACTGTTAGCTTACCTGTAAGTGTTGGAGAGGAAATTGTGGCATTTTTAAATTTGGATAATCTTGAAAAAGAAAATGCTTTCGATGAACTCTCAGTAGAAATAGCAGAATTTTTTGCTTCGCAGATTGGTGTTATATTCGAACGTTTAAGACTCGAAAATGAATTGCTGGAACAAAAGAAATTTCTGGAATACCTTTCATATCATGATCCACTTACAAATCTTGCAAACAGACGTTTTCTCGAGGAATTTGTAGAAAAATTGATAGAGGAATATAGAAATAGCAAAGGTTCTTTTGCTCTGGTGTACATTGATCTTAGAAAATTCAAAAGCGTAAACGACAATTTCGGTCACGAAATTGGCGACGAAGTTCTATCGATTATTGCGAAAAGACTCAGGAATAATGTAAAGTCAACAGATTTAGTATCGAGAATCGGAGGAGACGAATTCGTTATTATCCTGAAAGATTTGGACGAAAGAAATGTCAAAAATTTCATAATGCGTATAATAGAAAACATAGAACGTCCGATAACTATCGGTGGTAATATTTTCAACCTTTCAGCAGACGCAGGTATAGCTATTTTTCCTCATGATGCAACAGAATTTGGAGAATTACTTAGAAGTGCAGATTTTGCGATGTATATCGCAAAAAAATCTCTGAAAAAATGTTTGACTGTCAAAGAACTCAAAACAATTTGAAATTATCTTTCAAAGAAACTGGCTATTCTGTAAAGTAGTCTCATCAGATAGATTAAAAAGTATTTCGGCTTGTTTTTATCCCTTCCATATCCAAAATTTCTCACAGGTCTGATGAATTTTTTGTTTCCAGCGTTGTGAACTATCGCTATTTTTTCACCGGTTCTGAAATAAAATTCACCATTTTTAACGATGAAACCAGCCAGATGAGTTGTTGGTATGAAATTATAGGTTTTGTCCAGTTCCAGAAAACCGTTTTTGTAAAGATAGTAATTTATGAGAAGTTGATCCATCCCCCAGACATTCAGATCTTTCAAATTTGACACGAGAAACTCCGACATTTTGATGAACTTATCTACAGGTGATATTAAAACACCGGCGTTTATCATTCTTCTTTCGTTCAGTATCTTTCTTATTTCTCTTTTCAATTCTTCCGAAATTTCCGATTTGGTAAGAAAAAAATCCATAGGTACACGGTAATCCTCACAAACTGCTTTGAAATTGTCGGGACTAAGTTTGAACAATTCAGAAATATCTTTTTGAAATATCACATCACCTGAATCACACATCATAATCTGGTCATAATCAGGATTTTCTTTCAAAAAAGCCAAAAGCTCCACAAAACGTGTATTGACTATCTTACCAGGTGTTGTACATTTCCTAACGAGTACACCGCTATTTGATAAAATGGATTTCACCTTTTCACTCAATCCAAAATCAAGAACAAGTACATCCGTTTCAGATAAATCTACATTATCTTTTAAAGATTTCAACCAGTCATTTATAAGAAAACCTTCGAATCTTTCATTACATGCTGTTGATACAAGATATCTCATTTCAACTCCCCTTTATTTGATCGTTGTATCTTCATCAAGTGGATCTTCTATTTCTTCTTTTATCAGAAGTTTTTTAACCACTTTTCTGTCATAAACGTTGACTTTGTGAAGTATGTATCTTGCAAGCACGTATTCAAAAGGCAACCAAATTGTATGTCCAATAGGAAGATTGTAGATTTTGGAACCTTTGAGTTCTCTCGCAAGCATTTTTCGACTTTCGAGTGGAAGGGTTTTATCAAAAATGGCATTTATAAACGTTATTCTTTCTTTGTCTATCAGGTGTGCGTAAGAGAGTGGATCGATTTTGAAAAGCGGGTGTATTTCAGTGCTATTTAAAATCTCTGTCAGCCTCATTTTTCTAACCTTGAGAAACTGTTCTTTGTAAATTTTGAAAAGTTTTTCTTTATCGTTAAGGTAATAATCCGTTTCAAAGCCCTTTGCGAACAATTTTCTTGCAAAAGCTGTTGCACTGGATTCAAATATAATCTTTGGAAAATGTCCTCCAACAGTCATCAAAATAGTCTGATTTATTCTTTTTTCAAATGCCATTATTATCGTTGCAATCATTCCACCAAGGCAATATCCGAGTACACAGTTATTCTGTTTCCAGAGGTTTTGCTGCTGAAGTAGATCAATGGTCGTTAAAGTATCAACGATTCCATGTTCCCAAAACTGATACATCACTTTTATATCTGGCCACAGGTAGCTTTTACCGCTCACAGAGCCGTGTTCTACCCTTGTGAAATTCCCGGGAAGTATTAAAACAGAAGTATTGACACCACTTGAAGCCAGATGTGTTGCCATCCACAGTAGAAAATAGACATTTCTACTTCCAAGTCCCTGAATGATTAGTACCGAAGCCTTTGCCTCAGTTTTTGGACTGAAATTGTAAACTTCTACTGTTTCAGTACCAGGAGCGGGATTTTTATACAGTGTTGGATACTTTATCAGACTGCATCTGTAATTTTTACCTTTGAACACGTACCCCCAAGAATATTCTATCTTTTTCTTTTCGTACTCGAAATTTATTCTCATTCCTTTGTCAGCTCCTTGATGAACTTAACGGTTTTTTCTATTATCCTGACTGTCTGAAAGTCCTTGAGTTCAAATTCGAATGTGTGACCGCCTGTTTTATGAACTAAAAACATGTATTTTACACCTTTTTCCTTCAATTTTTTCACCAACTTGACTGAAGAGCTGAACGGTACGACCAAATCATTTTTACCATGAACAACCAGTATAGGTGGCATTCTTTCGGATATCCAAGAGATTGGTGAATAATATTCGTATATATCTTCTATTTTCTGAGGACTTCCTTTCAAAGTAGCAAGAGTTGCAAATTTCGCAAATAAGGATTTTGAATCGTCGGAAAATATGTCTTTCAAATCTGAAGGGGCGTAATATACAACGACACCTTTTATACCTTTCATGTATTCTTTAGCGTTGTTAAAAGAATAATATGCTGAATACAGTAAAGCAAGATGTCCTCCTGCTGAAAGACCCATAAGCATTATTCTACTTTTATCAATCTTCAGTTTTTCAGAATTCTGGCGCAAATAATTCAATGCATCAGTGTAATCAGAAAGTATATCTGCCATTGTATTCTTCACGCCAAACCTGTAATCAATCGAAGCAGCTACCAGACCATTTGAAGCTAAAAACTTACACCATGAAACGTTGTTAGGTTGATTTCTGAAGCCTGATATCCATCCACCGCCGTGAGCAAAAAGAACAACGGGATATTTCGTTTTTTCAACTTTTGGATACCAGATATCCATCTTGAGCTTCGTGCCGTTTGATTCTTTATAAACATGTGTTTCGTATTCGTACTTTTCACGTGGTTCAAGTGGAATTCTTCGTGTAAACAATCTGTAGACAAAAATAATGAAATAAAACAACAGAAAATATATAAAAGTTGTAAAACTGATGAATGAAAGGACCAAAAATAGCAAAAACAAATATATTTTGTTCACAAAAAACCATGAATTTCTCAATCTTTTTCTAAAAAATTCCAAGTTCTTCCACCTCTTTTAATGATATAATAACTCTTGAAACAAAATATTACAATGGGGGCGGCTTAAAATGTACTCTATGAACAGTTCTCTATCATCTATTGAACCTTCGATAACCATGAAACTCAACACTATAGCGAAAAGTATGAAAGCTCAAGGAATCGATGTAGTGGATTTAACTGCTGGAGAACCCGATTTCCCAACACCGAAGGAGATCTGCGAAGCTGCGATCGATGCGATAAACCAGGGGTTTACAAAATATACACCAGCGACTGGAATACAGGAATTGAGAGAAAGAATAGCGAGCAAACTCTCAACAGAGAACAACATACCAGTTACCGCGAAAAACATAGTCGTTACCAACGGAGCGAAGAGTGCTATATTCGGTGCACTTTCAGCAGTAGTTAATCCTGGGGATGATGTTATAGTGGTTGCTCCATCATGGGTCAGCTATATTCCACAGATAAAACTTCTTGGGGCCAGGCCAGTTGTTCTTCAAGCCAACTCTGAAAATAATTTCATTCCTGAAATTTCGAAACTTCAAGAAATTGCGAATCACAAAACAAAAGCGATAATCATTAATTCTCCTAACAATCCAACAGGTGTAGTTTATCCTGAGGAATTTTTTAAAGACCTTGTGAAACTGGCAGAAGAAAAAGAATTTTACATTATAAGTGATGAAATATATGAAAAACTTATATATGAGGGAAGACATCTTAGTCCTGCTTCTATAAATCCTGAAGTTGTTATAACAATAAATGGTTTTTCAAAGGCATATTCAATGACCGGTTGGCGTGTTGGATACGTCGCAGCAAGTGACCCAATAATATCCAATATCTCAAAATTTCAGTCTCATACTGCGTCAAATGTCAACTCCATAGCACAGAAAGCAGCTCTTAAAGCTCTTGATGTTAACACAGACTACATGGTTGAAGAGTTTCGGAAAAGAAGAGATTTTCTGATAAGTGAATTTGAAAAGATAAACATAAAATTTGTAAAACCAATGGGGGCCTTTTACTTCTTCATGGATTTTTCAGATCTCATCGGTAAATTTTCAAATGGAAAGGAATTAAAGAGTGGATTTGATATTTGTGAGACTCTTTTAAAAGAGTACAAACTCGCCCTTGTCCCTGGTGAAGGATTCGAAGCGCCAGGATTTGTGAGACTTTCTTTTGCAGCTTCGATGGAATCACTTGAAAAGGCTGTTCAGAGACTGAAAAATTTTCTGGATTCTTTAGTTTGAGGTTCCAAAATAGTCGACCCAGCTATCAAATATAGCCACTTTACCTTTCCCGTTTCTTACGGCTCTTGAAAGGGCTATCTTTGTTGCATCCATGAATTCTTCAACTGACTTTATACTATCTGAAATCTGTGCCAATCCTATCGAAACAGTTATATTCACGTCAGAAAAGCCAACAAATCTGTGTTTCTTGATTCTCTTTTGAATCCTGTTTGCAACTTCGAAAGCACCCTTTAAATTTGTGTGGGTAAGAAGCACGCCAAATTCTTTTTCAGAAAACTTTCCAACGAAATCTGAGCTTCTCAACATATTTCTCAATATGTCTAAAATCTCTTTGAACAGGTTATCCATATCCTGAGGAGTTTTCAATTCTGACAGCTTTTCGAAATCATCTAATCTTATTATCATGAAAGAAAAGGGAACATTGTATCTCTTGTATCTGTTAAACTCTATTTCAAGAAGCTGTTCTAATTCCTCGCGATACAGACCTTCTTTAACCCTTCTGAATTTTATGAAATCTATATAAATTTTGAGCAATTCAAGTTTATTTGAGATTTCTTCCTGAACAACTGGCTTGACCAGGATATCTTTCACTTTTCCAAAATTCAGTAATTTCTTATTTCCCACCTGAGTTATGTTTATAACAGCAATTATAGGTATATCTTCAATGCTCAAACTTTTCGAAACCGTATCAACGAGTTCCATATTGTTTGATAAATCAAGTATTAAAGCATCGGGTTTGACCCCAAACAAAGAATCGTATCCAGCTATTATGAAATTGTTTGAGTATCCTGCTTTTTCAAAGAGTTCTTTTAAATAGGCATCCTCGGTTATGATGAGTGCTCTCAAAAAATTGTTGTGCAAAATGTCACACTCCTTTGCTGGAAACAGTCAAAACTTATTCAAAGTATATCGCGCAGCTTGTTGGTGTTTCCCAAACCGTTACCTCTTGAAGCTTGTATCGCTCCGTTCGGAACCTGTTCGATAGTTTATCCCAGATCCATTTTGCTATCATCTCTGCTGTTGGTTGGGGAATTATATCGTTTATATAGGAATGATCAAGCTTAGAGATTATTTCTTCTTCTACTATCGTCGATAAATCTGAAAAATCCAGTACCATTTCTTCATCATTCAAATCCCCGCAAACTTTGATTTCTAATTTGTACGTATGCCCATGAAGTTTCTCACACTTTCCTTTGTACTTGGTGAGATTATGTGCGGCATCAAATGTGAAAACTTTTTTTACGCAGAACATTTAAGTTCTCACCTTAACACCAAAATGTTTCTGTATATCATCTAAAATCTCCTCGAATATTTCATTCACTTCATCGTCTGTAAGTGTCTTTTCTTTAGAGCGGAAATATATTGAAAATGTAGCACTGAAATATCCTTCAGGTATCCCTTTACCGATGTAATAATCTATCACATCTACCTTCTCTATCAAATCATTTGCGAAATTCCTTATAAACTTCATGATTTTCTGACTCTCAAAATCTTTTGGAATGAGTAAAGAAACATCTCTTCTAATATAAGGATAAACAGGTATGTTTTTATAGACAGGTATTTCTTCATAAAATTCGAACAGTCTTTGAATATTCACCTCCGCCGCGAAAACATCCGATTTAACATCAAACCTCTCAGCAACCTCGGGTAAAACCTGCCCAACGAAACCGATTTCTACATCGTTGCAGAATACTTTTGCACATCTCGAAGGATGAAAACCAGGCAATTCAAAAGCTTTGAATTCGATCTTATCAATCAAATTCAATTGCTGAAGCAAACTTTCAAAATCACCTTTGAAGGTGTAGAAATTCACATTGGATTTGTAAAAATAGTTGTCCTTTTCATCACGTCCCGAAGATATAAAAGCAAGTTTTTCAATCTCCCTTACTTTCGTTTCACTGCTTTCGTTTTTTTCAAAAACATGGCCTATTTCGAACAATTTTATATCCCTGTTCTGTCTGGTGAAGTTATAGGACAAAGTATCCATCAATCCAAAAATCAGTGAAGGTCTCATCAATGATATTTCTTTTGATATTGGATTTTCTATGTAAACTCTGCTCGATTCAGGAAATGTTTCATCGAACTCCCATCTTTTCAAATAATCGGGATTTATCATAGAAAAATTTATAGTTTCGTTGTATCCAAGTGAGTTTAAGAAGTTCACAATGTTCAGTCTGAATCTCTGGTAACCGTTTCTTCCACCATGTTCGAGTGTGAATCCTGGAAGAGCCGATGGAATGCTTGAATATCCGTTTATTCTTCCTATCTCTTCTATCAGATCAATTTCTCTCTCTACATCAGGTCTGTAAGTTGGAACGACTACTTTTAAAGTGCTTTTGTCGGACGATTCTTTCACTTCAAATCCCAGACCCTGAAGGATTTTCACTATCTGTCCTTTTTCAACAGGTGTTCCGAGTATCGAATCGACCCTCTGCTTTCTCAAAATTACCTCCTTCGGGTTTATTCGTTTAGGATACGTATCGTATATACCTTTGGCAACTTTACCACCTGCGAGCTTTACTATAAGAGATACAACTCTTTTTATGACGATTTCGGCATCGTTAGGATCAACTCCTCTTTCGAATCTGTAAGAAGAATCTGTGGAAATTCTATGTTTTTTCGCAGCTTTTCTTATAGTTGGTGGATCAAAGTATGCAACTTCTATGAGGACATTTTCTGTATTTTCCTTTATTCCACTCAATTCGCCACCCATTATGCCCGCCATTGCAAGTGGTTCTTCTCCATCTGTTATGAGTAATTCGCTGCCGTCCAACTCATATTCTTTTCCATCAAGCAAAAGGATTTTTTCACCTTTTTTAGATTTTCTTACAACTATTTTTTTGCTTTTGATATCATCGTAATCGAATGCATGAATTGGGTGGCCCATTTCCAGCATTACAAAGTTGGTTATATCAACGACATTGTTTATAGGTCTTATACCAACAGCTGCAAGATGCCGTCTGAGCCACAAAGGTGATGGGCCAATTTTAACTCCTTCTATATAAGCAGCGGTGTACCTTGGACAGGCGTCAGGATCTTCAATTTTTATCTCTATAAAATCCCTTATGTCTTTATTCAACAACCTATCTTCTGGAACCTCCGTGTCTATCTTTTTAAGATGGCTGTTCGATAGTGCCCTAATTTCCCTTGCTATACCAATATGAGATAAGCAATCTGGACGGTTGGGAGTTATTTCAAGTTCAAAGACTATGTCATCTAAACCGAGTGACTTGTAGACATTTTCACCTACTTTCAATTTCTCAAAATCTTCTTTTGAAAATCTGAAAACATTGGTTGATTTCTCTTCAAGTCCGAGCTCTTCTAAAGAACAGAGCATACCTTCTGAGCGGATACCTCTTATTTCACTTTCTTTTACTTCCACACCATTTTTGAGAATGGTTCCTTCAGGTGCAACTATGACAAAATCTCCATTCTGAAGGCTTTTATCTGATGTAACAAGAGTTACTTTCTTCCCAACATCAACGGTGCAGACTACCAGATTGTCAGCGTTTGGATGTGGAATAATCTCGATTATTTTGCCTACCTTTAATTTTTCCATGCCTTCCCAGGGTTTGTAAACTTTTTCAACACCTGTACCGCTCATTATCAGTTTTTCCTGTAATTCTTTAACATCCCAAGGAATATCTATGTAATTCTTTAAGAGATTAATTGAAAGTTCCACTTCGATCCCTCCAGACTGTATTCAAAATTGTTCAAGAAATCTTATATCATTTCTTGGGAACAACCTTATATCGTCTACATTGTACTTAAGCATTGCAATCCTTTCAACACCCATTCCAAAGGCAAACCCCGTCCATTCTTCTGGATCGTAACCTACTTCTTCAAAAACATTTGGATCCACCATTCCAGCACCCATTATTTCAAGCCAGCCGGTAAATCCACAGCTTTTACAACCTTTCCCACCACAGATTCCACAAGAAACATAAACCTCAAAACTTGGTTCTGTGAAAGGAAAGAACGAAGGAACGAGTCTGGTTTTTCTCTCGGGTCCGAAGATATTCTTTGCGAAATAATCAAGCGTTCCCTTCAGATGAACAACAGAAATATCCTTTCCAACAACAAGACCCTCAACTTGATGAAACATGGGAAGGTGGGTGACATCGTAATCTTTTCTGTAAACTTTCCCTGGTGCAATTATCTTTATAGGTGGTTTTGTCTTTTTCATTGTTCTTACCTGTACAGGGGAAGTGTGACTTCTGAGAAGTGTTTTGTCCTCTGTACTTATATAAAAAGTATCATGAGAATCTCTTGCTGGGTGCCATTCAGGAGTGTTCAAAGCATCGAAATTGTAATACTCTGTTTCAACTTCTGGGCCTTCAACTATTTCGTATCCAAGTGTCAAAAAAACGTCTTCAATTTCTTGAAGAACTTTTGATATAAGGTGTCGATGGCCTATAGTTTTTCTTGCACCGGGTAGAGTCACATCAAGTCTTTCTTTTTCATATCTCAGTTTTCTCTCCTTCAGATTAACTTCCTCACGTTTTCGACTCAAAAGCTCCTCAATGGTGTTTTTGAGTTTGTTAACTCTTTGGCCAAAAATCGGCTTTTCTTCATTAGGCAAATTTTTGAGGTTCTTCATCAAGGAAGTAACGATACCTTTTTTTCCAAGATATTTCACCCTTAAAGCATTCAATTCATCAAGGGAAGTTACTTTTTCTATTTCTGAATGAAAACTTTCAAGGACTTTTTCTATTTCTTTCATTCTCAGCCCTCCAAATTTTTCTTTTCACAATTATACCAAATCATGAGAAGATGAAAGAAATCAGAAGTGGAACAAATGCTGTTATTATAACTCCCTGCCCAAATGCCAGAAGAGTGTCTTCTTTTGAAGTGTACCTGGATATCAGTCCAAGGAGTGTATCCATAGCAGTTGCCCCCGCAGATGATATAGCACCGTAAGGGGTTTTTCTCGAAAGAATCGGAATAATGAATATCGATAGAAGTTCTCTTAAAACATTAGAGGTAAATGAAATAGCCCCTAAAAATGGAGAATAAAGATTTGCTATCATTATTCCCGATAAACTATACCATCCAAGGCCAGCAGCAGCACCTACCGATTCTTTCATAGTGAGAGGAGTGACGAAACTAACAAAAATGGCTCCAAAAAAACTCCCAGCAATAGTCAAAAGAGTTTGGACAAAAATTTTAATAAGATTTGATTTTATTCTGCTGAGAATTTTTTCTTCACTCCCTACATCAATACCAACTACAAAAACCAAAAACATCAAAAGTGTTGTGAAAATCCAATCCGGTATTTCTATCCTCATAAATCTTCCAATAACTATTCCACAGATCACAGCAATAACCATCTGTATCATCTGTTTCCCTTCCTTTTCAGTATTAACTCAAAGCTCCACGTGAAAAATACACTACCCGCTATGGCAAAAACAGCTATTAAGAGACCTGTTGTTCCAATCTCAGGTAGCTGCTCGAAAAGTTCATCACTGGAGCCTATTTCCAATCCCATGGAAAACAGTAGTGCGAGTGTTATCCAGGTTAACAGGTTAATTTTTTTGAAGAAACGTATTTTGAAAAATAGGCCAATAAGCATGCCGACTATGAAAGAAGATATTATAAGGACAAACAATTTGATTCCTCCAAATCTTTATTTTGAAATCTTTATATAGAAAGAATATTCATATTTCCCTGGTGTGATGAGATACTCTTTATGAGGTAAAGCACCCCAGCTGTTGTCTCCTCCTAATCCCATTTGTTTGTAATCGATATTTACTGTTACTAGGTTTTTAAATGCTAATTCGTTTATATGTTTTGCCATTTCTAAATCTTCCATTTCAAATGGCCAAACACTGAATTCAAACTTAGGAATGCCTACAATGAGCAAGTTAATACCATATTCATCGTAAAGTTTGAACCATCTAACCTCTGTTCTTTGGCCTGTTTCTTGCGGCCTAACGTATTTGTGAACCATTTCTTCGACTTTTTTCGAATATATTCCTATTGCTGCTGATGTTTTTCTGTCGCAGTAATTTTCATGTGGTCCTCTTCCATACCAGACTACTTTACTGAAACTTCCATCTAAAACACCTTGCATACCTATTCTCGGTATATCTACTTTTGCCTTTGTTGCATCAAGAATCATAGAGACTTTTATTGTGCTATCATTGTATATTTCGTAGTCCAGATTACAGGATATACTCTCCAATGTATTTTTAAATTTTATTTCATATTTCGTTTCAGCTTCTGAAATTTTTATCTCACGAGCTTTCAGATTTCTGCCTGCTTTTTTCCAGAATTCGGCTCTTACAGCGAGTTTGTTCCCTAAATCATTATCTATTGGTACCCTCCAGAAATTTGGAGTCAATTCTTTCTTTAATATTTCTCTTCCCATGTATTTGATATTTTTAATGTTTCCATTACTTTTGTTGAAGATTATTTCGGCTTTTTTTGTTCTAACCAGTATTTCGTTTCCATTTTCAAATAACTTTATTTCCTTTTTTGCTTCTAAATCAATTATTTCAGGAACAACGTACTCTTTTTTTATCTCAAACTGTTCCCAGGCAACCACGTATCCTCTGCTGGACCAAGATGTATCATTTTTGAGTGCAAAATAGATCGTTGTGAAATACTCACAGTCAGGTTTGAAGTCTTTATTTTCAAATGGTACTTCAATTTCTGTGCTTTCACCTGGGTTCAGATCAATATTTCCTATCTTTTCTTCTAATATCTTCTTTCCATCTTCCTGTAATTCAAAATAACAGTCAAACTCTTTCAAATTT
>JARRBB010000036.1 GCA_029981435.1 Thermotogaceae bacterium
TCATAGGACCAAAGTTTGGTGGAGCTGATTGGATAGTCGGAATAAGAGATCCGCGTGGTGAATCTC
This sequence comes from Thermotogaceae bacterium, assembly GCA_029981435.1. Taxonomy (GTDB): domain Bacteria; phylum Thermotogota; class Thermotogae; order B21-G9; family HyVt-16; genus HyVt-16. The sequence goes on from JARRBB010000036.1 coordinate 67, forward strand.
AGCAAGATACTATCGGTATTATTTATCTTAAAGAAGGCTCAGTAGCAACTTCAGGAGATTATGAAAGATTTTTTGTTTTGAATGGAAAAAGATACCATCATATTCTTAATCCTAGAACAGGCTATCCTGCAGAAGGAATAATAAGTGCAACAGTTATAGCAGATTCATGTATAGATGCAGATGCCTTATCTACAGCAATCTTCAATCTTGGGTTGGAGTATTCACTGATATACGTCCCAAGATATGGTGGACAGATTTTTATTGTGGATGAAAATCAAAAAATCTATAAAAGTAAGGGTTTTTCATACTTCGAACAGGTGCACTGAGAAATGAAATTTTTAGGCAAATATGATCCGTACATATTGATCAGTTTGACTGCGGTGATGTTTTTGCTTTTGATTTTACAGACTTCATCAAATAATATTCATGGAAAGATAATCGTAGAAATAGAAGGTAAAGATTCATATATCTTTGAGAAAGATGGTGTATATCCTATAAAAGATAGAAAAGGAAATTATTTAATGACCATAGAGATTTCAAAAGAAAAAGTTAGAGTTAGAGTTATAGATTCAACATGCCCAGACAAGTTATGTGTAAAAAGTGGTTGGCTTGAGAGTGCGAATTCTGCAATTGTTTGTGTACCAAATAAAATTGTGATACATTATGGAAAATCTCCTGATTTCAAGCGATCAATCGATGTTTATACGTGGTGAAGATGCGAAACAAAATTTTCAAGCAGGCGACTATGGGTATACTGATAGCAGTGGGAGCAAGTCTTTATTTTCTGGAAAGTCAAGTATTTTTCCCTGTTCCGGTACCCGGTGCAAGATGGGGTTTCTCGAACCTTGTGGTTCTAATATCAGCAGTTAATATGGGATTATATGAAACTTTGACTGTGTCGTTAGGTAAGAGCTTTGTTGGTGGATTGCTGAGTGGAAAGTTTGGAAATATAGGTTTTGTAATCGGTTTAAGTGGAAGTATATGTGCTGGATTTGTGATGTGGGGAATGAATAAAATTTTCAAGAACAAAGCCGGTTATCTGGGAATAAGTTCATCAGGAGCGTTTTTCAACAATTTGACACAAATAATCTTGATATCAATTGTGCTGAGAAACAAGTTGGTCTTTTATTATTTACCATACATGTTTTTCTTGGGATTAATTTCATCGGGGGTTAATGCATTTATATCTGCAAATCTTGACAGGAGGTTAAAGAAATCTTGAATTTCTTCATAGCATCTTCATCGCCAAGAAGAATAAGACTGTTCAAAATACTTGGAATAAACTTCAAGCAACTGAGGCCAGAAATAGACGAGAATATCGAAGAATCAACTGATTTATCACCATCTGAAATCGCGTTGAAAATAGCAAAAGACAAAGTCAAGGCTATATTGGAAAAGCACGATTTCACCAAAAACGATGTTGTTATAACAGCTGATACAGTGGTATCGATCAACTCCAAGATCCTTGGTAAACCGGTTGATGAGAACGAAGCCAGGAATTTTTTAAGATTGCTCTCCAGTTCCTGGCATGAAGTTATAACGGCTGTTTGTATTTTCAATGATGGGAATTTAGAAAGTTTCTTTGAAACAACAAAAGTTAAATTCAGAAAATTGACAGAAGAAGTTATAGAAGCGTATATCAGATCAAAAGAACCTTTTGACAAAGCAGGTGGTTACGCTATCCAGGGGATTGGCGGTTTATTTGTTGAAAAAATAGAAGGTGATTTTTACAACGTTATGGGTTTTCCTATTGGAAGGGTATTTGAGACATTTCTGGAAAAGGGCTGGTTGAATGGAACAGAATTCCTACATTCTTCCGAGAGAGCGACTGTTGAAATTTGGCGAGAAGAATTTGAGCAATGAAGAATTAATAGCGATAATATTACGAACAGGGAGCAAAGATAAAGATGTTCTGAATTTATCTATCGAACTTTTGAGAAAGTTCGATAATTCGTTGACTAAGATATCAAGGGCTTCTATTGAAGAATTAAAAGATATTTATGGTATAGGACTGGTTAAAGCGATAACACTCAAAGCTCTTTTTGAGCTTGCTAAAAGATTCTATGGCGAAATTTTGCAGACAGAACAGGAAAAAATAAAGAGTGCTGAAGACGTTAGCAAAGTTTGCTACGATATGGTATTTGAAGTTCAGGAAAAAGTTAGAATCATATGTCTGGATACAAAATTGAAGATTATAAGCTCAAAAGATGTTACTCTTGGAACAGTTTCAAGTTCTCTTATACATCCAAGGGAGATTTTCAGAGAAGCTATAAAAGATGGAGCAAGTGGGATAATAATTGTTCATAATCATCCCTCTGGCGATCCAGCACCAAGTGAAGACGACAAAAATGTCACATTGAAACTTTTAAAAGCTTCTGAACTACTTGACATAAAACTCATAGATCATGTTATAGTCTCATCAAAGGGTTATTACAGTTTTAGAGAAGAAGGTTTTTTAAGCTGACAACCGACAATTAATGGAAGGTGAGATTTTTGGACAACAGAAAGGAACTGGAAAATCTTTTGAAACTGAAACAGGCTATTATAAATGATTTAAAAAAGCAAGGAAAGGTTATTGAAAGTAAAACTGAACGAAAGAGAATAGAACTTTCAGACAGGTTGAAAAAAAGAGAAGAAAGGGCATTACTTGTCGACTTTTCGAAAGTTTATATAATCAGGGATATAGACTCACAAGATTATGACTCACCTGATTTTCTTGTAATTGAAAGGTTGAAAAGCTATTTAAACGAATCGGCCGATCCAGCAAGAGTGGAATTATTGACCGGACTTCTGAAAATACTTGAGTTCGATTTTGAAGAAGCTTTGAACATTTTACAAGAGCGTGCTTACAACGGAGATTCTAAAGCTGCTTATAGCTACGCAGAGGTGCTACTGTTTTTGGGAAAATACAACGAAGCTTTGAATTTCATTGTTCAATTCACAAAAACTTTTAAACCTGATTTTTATACTTATCTTTCAATACTCGAGATACTCATTTATTTCTTCAAAGATTGGGAAAGAATAGAAAAACTTTTCAACTTTTTCAAAAACTCTTCCGATGCTTTTTCTGAAATATTGAAACTGGCTTATTTAATCACGAAGCAAAACTTTGCAGAAGCCAGATCATCTTTTTCCAAGGCAGTTGTAACAGGTAAATACAAGAATCTACTCGATATATATTCTATGATAGTCGATTCTAAACTCGGTGAAACAGATAAAGCTTACCAGCTTGCAAATACACTTTTGAAAAGAAGTAATGAACACACGTGTTTACAAGTTCATGCAAGTTATCACAGAGGACAAGATTACTATTTTGAACTTTCAAAGATGAATTTTTGCCCATATGCTCAATTTTTGATGGCAAAAAAAGCTTTTACACGTTCAAACTTCAAATCGGCTTTCAACAGTCTGGAACCACTTTTTGAGCAGAACTATCCTTCTGCCTTTGCACTTGCCGGAGCTGTGAAGATGTTTCAAAGACAATTCGATGAGGCTGATTCTTACTGGATGAAGCTCTCAAAACTCGTACCATTTGAAATTGTGATAGGTATCTCAAAGAAGCCACTTAGAAGCAGTGCTGAAAAGTTGTCAGAAAGTATCGAAGAAAAAAATCGAATACAGTCCATCAATCCCGGAACAGCAAAAACTCTTTACGAGATTTTGAATTCATCCAATAATATGGGATTCAGGATGGTTTATCCTGAAATAGAATATTTACGATTGTTTTTTGGGGAACGAACATGTAAAAGAATGTATAGAAGGGGTGAAAACGTTGACGCGTGAAGAAGCTCTGAATCTGGTAAAAAAATATGTTAAAAACAAAAATTTAGTGAAACATATGCTTGCTACAGAGGTTGTAATGAAGGCATTGGCTGAAAGATTAGGGTATGATGCAGAAAGCTGGGGACTGGTTGGATTATTACATGATATTGATTACGATATGACAAAAGATGAACCTGAAAAGCATGGCCTGATTTCTATCGAATTACTCAAAGATTACAAATTATCAGATGAAATGCTTAACGCAATAAAAGCACATCCCGGAAAAAAAGAGCTTGAAACTCCTATGGAAAAAGCTCTCTACGCAGCTGATCCCGTAACTGGTCTAATAGTTGCTGCTGCTCTTATAAGGCCTGAAAAAAAACTTGAAGTTATTGATACACAATTTGTCTTGAACAGGTTCAAAGAGAAAAGTTTTGCTAAAGGTGCGAACCGTGAACAGATAAAAAGCATCGAAAGCCTTGGATTGAGCCTCGAAGAGTTCATCGATATAGCTTTGAATGCTATGAAAAGTATATCCTCGGATCTGGGGCTTTAATTCGAAAGGAGGAGAGAAGGTATGTCTTACCTTCTTGATCTTGTTGAAAGTGAAATAAAGCGTTTCAAAGAAACTTTCAAATTTGACGAAACAAAAAAGGTGGATATAGAACTCTCACCAGAAGAACTTGCAAAATATATAGATCAAACTATTTTAAAACCACAAGCAACTGTTGAAGAAATCGAAAATTTTGTCATGAAATCACTGAAGTACGAGTTTTACTCTTTTTGTGTTCCACCATGTTATGTTAGAACCGTCAAATCACTTTTACCTGAAGGTACCAGAACAAAAGTTATAACAGTTGTTGGTTTTCCTCATGGGAACGTGACTATTGATATGAAAGCAAAAGAAACCAGTTTAGCAATTTCAGATGGTGCTGAAGAAATAGACATGGTTATAAACATAGGTTTTCTAAAATCTGGGGATTATGAATATGTATTCGAAGATATAAAATCAGTCGTTGAGGCCTCTGAAGGAATACCTGTAAAGGTGATAATTGAAACATGCTATCTTACAGATGAAGAAAAAGTAGCGGCGTGTGTTCTAGCTAAAGAAGCAGGTGCGTCTTTTGTTAAAACTTCCACCGGATTTGGAACAGGTGGTGCAAATATTTACGATGTTTCTCTCATGAAATTCGTGGTGGGAGAAAAAGTTGGCGTTAAAGCTTCTGGTGGAATAAGGACTTTTGGAGATGCACTTAAAATGATTGCATACGGTGCAACCAGAATAGGTACAAGTAGAGGAATTGAAATACTGGGGGTGACAAATTGAGTTACGAAAAGAAAAGCATCGAGGAATTTTGTGAACTTGTGGCAAGCAACCAACCTGCTCCTGGTGGAGGAGCTGTCGGTGGAGTCGTTGGTGCGCTTGCAAGTGCACTTGTGGAAATGGTTGCAAATTTGACGGTTGGCAAGAAAAAATATGAAGAATGGGAAGCAGAAATGGAAGAAGTAATCGAAAGGATGGAAGCTTTCAGAAAAAAAATGTACACGATTCTGAACAGAGATATTGAAGTGTTCACTAAGGTTATGGAATGCTATAAGCTTCCAAATACATCGGATGAAGAAAAAGCATACAGAAAAGAGAAATTGCAGGATGCCTTAAAAGAAGCCGCTGATGTTGCTTTCGAACTTTGCAGACTCACTTCTGAACTATCAGTTGATGTTATAGAAGTTGCAAAACATGGCAATAAAAATCTTTTCTCTGATGCTCAGGCTGCATGCGAGCTTTGCAGGGCTGCTTTCAACATTGGAAAGGCAAATGTGAATGTCAACCTGAAATTGATAGAAGATGAAGAATTCAAAAGTAATCTGCTGAATGAACTTGCTGAGCTGGAAGCAAAGATAAAGTACAATTTGGAAGTCATTGAAGATTTTTCCTGAAAAATATATATGAGGAGTTGATGTAAGATATTCAAGGTGCTTTACAGAAGTTCTAACACCCAGGCAAGAATAGGACTTTTGAAAACCGCTCATTCGGAGATCGAAACGCCTATCTTTATGCCCGTTGGAACAAATGCAAATGTCAAAGGAATGAGAGCAAGAGATCTTGAAGAAATTGGTTACTCTTTGATATTGTCCAATACGTTTCATCTTTATTTGAGGCCGGGGCATCTAATTGTTAAAAAACTTGGTGGATTACATAATTTCATGGGCTGGAAAAACAGTATTTTAACCGATAGTGGTGGTTTTCAGGTTTTCAGCCTGAGAAGTATAAGTGATCTGGAAAATGAAGGGGTACTTTTCAGATCGCCCATAGATGGTTCAAAGCATTTTTTCACTCCCGAATTTGCCATTGAGGTACAAGAAGCCCTTGGATCAGATATAGCCATGGCTTTTGATGAATGTACTCCAATTGATTCAGATAGGGAATATGCGGTTGAATCACTTGAAAGAACTTACAGATGGGCAGAGAGGTGTTTAAAAGCACACAAAAGAAAAGATCAGCTTTTGTTTGGGATATCGCAGGGTGGTCTTTATGAGGATCTGAGGGTAGAAAGCGCGAGAAAAATTGTAAGTCTTGGTTTCGATGGGTACGCAATAGGTGGATTGAGCATTGGTGAAAAATCAGAACAAACGATAGCGATGCTTGAAGCTACAATATCCGAATTTCCTGAAGACAAACCAAGATATTTCATGGGAGTTGGAACTCCTGACCTGATTCTTGAATCAATTGAACGTGGAGTTGATATGTTTGACTCAGTTTTTCCAACACGTGTGGCACGTCATGGTGTTGCTCTAACTGATAATGGTAGAATAAATATAAGAGCGGCCAGATACAAAGAAGACTCGGATCCAATAGATGAAAACTGTTCCTGTTATGTCTGTAGAAATCACAGTAAAGCCTATATAAACCATCTTTTCTCAAGGAAAGAAATGCTTGGGCAGATACTTTTAACCTATCATAACCTGTATTATATGTACAACTTCATGAAGAGAGTTAAAGAAGCAATCAAACAGGAAAGTTTCTTTGAATTCAAGGAAAAGTTCATGTCAACCTTCAAAAATAAAGAGGAAGTCAAATGATGAGTATTAAAATTTTTTAAAAACCCGTTATTACAGAAAAGGCAGGGGGGTTTTTCAGGTGAGGGCAAAGAGAGAATTCATTTTATCCTTGATAACAGTTCTGTTCGTTTTTTTCACCGTTTCTTTTGGAGTTAATATAGGAGTCAATATGGGTGAACTTTCTGAAGGAAGAGCCGGGATTTTTCTTGATGTGGGTAAAGCCTCTATTTTTGGCAATCCCGCAGGCGCTGTTTTCATTGATAAATGGTATCTTGGCTATGGGATGGCTATGGACAATTCTCAGGAGCTTTCAATTACCGAGCATGATGTGTTCATAGCTCAACCACTTTCAAACAATTTCGCCGGATTCATGAAGCTCATACTAAGAGATGAATATGGTGTTCTGAATGAACAGCAATTAGATGAAAAAACGATTGGCTTTTCTTATTCTGTTTCTTCTTTTATATTTGGAAGAACCGCCGTTGGTGTAACTTTGAATCTGTACAGATTAAATGGTCTTGAAGGGAAACTGTATGCCTTTGATTCAGATATAGGCTTTTTAGCTCCTATTTTTAAGGATGTTTATCTTTCCGGTACAATAAAAGGGCTTCTTGGGTGGGCCAGTGCTCAGAATCCTCTCCTTCCAACTCCCATTACTCTCGGAATCGGGGTTGTTGCAAACAGTAATGAAGGGAGTCTCTATCTTGGAACGAGATTCGGTGGAAATCTTGGTGGAATGGAAGATGCTTATATAACATTTGGTGGAAGAATCGATAAACAACCTGTCGATGCAGGAATGTACGCTGACATCAAATACGGATTTAGTGGTGATGCCCAAACTGTCTATGAGTTTTTCAAGAACCTTATCTCCGATGTCTATGTGGGAGGAAAGATTGGAATATCTATAGCTGGTGTAAGTGCTGGGATATTTGGAAAATTCGGTGCAAACCAGCTTCAAACAGAAGGAATCGCCTCTGCACTTACTGCAAGAGGTGGTCTTTATATCTCAGTTGAGTGGTGAATCAATTTTTTATAAGTTTGAACATCTTTTCAATTTTATCTACTAAATTGTTTTTTCTCCGTTCTATTTCTCTGTATTTGTTTATTGATAGAGCCCAGAGATCCGGCTCGCCTTTGCTGTACATTGAAAAAATAACTATATCATCCTTTATTGTGGGATAAAATGCGTCACCGTCTTCCTGTGTGGTTAACTTATAAACAACACCGGATTTTAGATTTTTCAGCCATAATCTGTACACTCCATCTCTGTTGGAAGAGAATATCAACCACTGATCGTCTTCTGTTACAAGTGGATCGAACTCGTTAAAAGGAGAATCTTCCAGAAGCTTTGTCTCTCCGGTACTGGTGAGCAGATATATTCCAGAATCACCATCATTTTTTACACGAACAAAAACAATTCCCATATGTGATGGATATGGTGAAAATTCTTCCTCGTTGCTTTCAAGAATCTTATAAACTTTTTCCGTCAAAAACTCATAGAAGAATATATCGGTATTACCCTTTTCTTCCTGAACAAAGTAAACACCATCTTCACCACAATTCGGAGTGTAAGAATTACCTGATACGGGTATATTCTTAAGACTTTCGGGATCACTCAATTCAGACATATCTTGGATCCATATTCCCCACTTTCCTCCACGTGTACTCTGAAAAACAAGCTTGGAATTGTCAGAGGAAATTCTTGGAAAGTATTCACTGCTTCCTGCAAGCGAATTCCTCTTAACGTACATCCGGTTCAGATCAAGAATATATATATCTCTGTTTCCAGTATCTCTATCACTTATGAAAGCTAACAGTGAACCATCAGCTGAAAAACTCGGATATTCGTCAATAGCCTCTTCAAAAGTCAACCGCAACATACCGTCAAAATCCTTGAAGCGAAGTCTTATGATAGAAATTCTTTCCAGCAGTCTGGTGGATAAATTCTTGATTATTCTTTCTATATCAGAATCGGAATCAATTTTTCCATTCGCTTCGAATATAACCTCTTTATCCTGAAAACACTCTACTTTCATAGAATTATCTGAATCATCGTATTTGAAATATATGATGAATCTTGTGTATATATCCTCCGCTTTACTGTTTTCAACAAAATCGATAGAATTTTTTTTGCCCACTATTCTCAAATATCGAAACAATTCCTGCGAGAATGCTGTCAGTTTATGACTGTCAAAAACATTAGATTCACCATTAATTTTTTCAGAATAGAAGTTTTCTATTGAGAAATCCACGCTAACTTTCACTTCTTGCGATATGACAAGAACATTCAACAAAAGAAGAGCAAAAAATACACCGCTTAATTTTTTCATATTCATTCACCAACCTCTGTTTCTATTATCTTGTTTTGGTGTTTTAGTACATAAAAAACTATAGCCGCTACAATACCTACTATGATATCAAGAAAACCAACTAACTTGTAAGTATTTATTATGCCTATACTGTCTATTATAATTCCTCCAAACAGTGAACCAGTTATATTTCCAACACCAGCTGTTAGCATCCAGTATATCCCTTGTATTTTATTTCTTTTTGAAAATGGTATGTTTTTATGAATATAAGTTAGTATTGAATAGTACATAACTATGTAATTCACTCCGTGGAGAAATTGAACCATTAAAACGGCCGTTTCATTTGACAAACTTGACGTCATAAGCCATCTGATACCAGTTAAAAAAATACCGATTGACAACAAAAATTGATTACCAAATTTTCTCACAAGACGTTCTGAAAAAAGTAAAAATGGTAGCTCACCCAATCCCATGAATGATAAACCTTTTCCTGCACTTGAAGGATCAAAGTTCAATCTATTCACAAGCACTGGAAAGAAATTTGCACCAAAAAATGCGGTCATTATTCCTATTGAACCAAAAATAAGCATAAGAATAAACTCAACTTTTGAATAATCTCCAGATATTTCATTCGAATTTTTGTTTTCTTCTTTTCTCAGATTGTCGTGAATCTCGTTTCTGAGAGTTATGGAATTCAATAAAATTATGAACATATAGACAGTTGAGAGTATGAAAAGCATTCGGTAATCTATCTTCAGGAGTTTTCCAATCAGAAAAGTAGAACTTGCATAACCAAGCGTACCGAAAATTCTTATCTTCCCAAAATCTCCCTTAGAACTGTAAACTCTGGAAATCACAACCGATTCGGTTACGGGCATTCCAGAGGCAACAAAAAAGGATAAAAGTGAATAAGAAAAAAGTTTCCAGAAAAAGCCGGGCAGAAGATAGAAAATCCATATTATGACCGCTGAAAAACCGTAGATTAATACGATCGGTAATTTATCACTTTTGAATTTATCTTTTATATGAAACCAGAAAGGATTGGCTATTATTGAAATAGCCGGCATCGCTGCAACAAGTATACCAATTTGAGTAGCAGAAAAGCCCAGCGAATCAAGGTACTGAATTATAAGTCTTAATGCTCCAAAGTTTGCGTAAATGAAAAATTCGAAAATTATAAGTTTGATTACCTGGACACTCATTCCTCATTTACTCCTTTCTCTTCTTCAGAATCTCTGATTCGATGTTGCAATATTGTGAAGTAAACCAAGAGACATGAAAAAAAATATCGTTGAACTCCCGCCATATGTAAAAAAAGGCAAAGGTAATCCAGTTATTGGTAAAAGCCCGAGATTCATTCCTATATTTTGAATAGAATGCATTGCGATCATGGCGAAAACGCCTACTGTTATTAATTTTTGTTCTTCAAAGGACGCCCTTTTGAAAATCCTGTATATCTTGAAAAAAAGTAATAAATAAAGAACAATTAGAGAAATTGTTCCAATAAAGCCGAATTCTTCAGCCAATACTGCAAAGATAAAATCAGTGTGATCGGCTGGTAGGTAACCGTACAAATTTGATGGCCCCTGCATATATCCTCTGCCACTTACACCACCCGAACCTACAGTTCTTATTGATTGTATCAAATGGTACGCTTCATCGTACCTATATTCGTTTGGATTTAAAAACGATAAAATTCGTGCTCTCTGGTAATCTTTTAGTCCAAAGAAGAAAAACAGGGGAATTAAAATACTTAAAAATATCACCACACTTATGAGGTATTTCCTGTTCATACTCGCGACCCAGAGCATTACAAACCATATAACAAAAAAAACTATTGAAGTTCCAAGGTCAGGTTCCATTATAACCAGTACTGCTGGGAGTACTACTGCCAGTAAACTGAATATGAAACTCATGAAATTTTTTGTTTTTAATATCATGGCAAGAAACCCTATCATCGCTATTTTTGCGAATTCAGATGGTTGGAAAGAACCAACCGGAAGATTGTACCACCTTACAGCACCGGATATTTCTTCTCCAAAGAAAAATAATCCTATCAGCATTAAAATTGAAAGAAAATACAGATAAGGGAAAAATGAAAGTAAGAAGTTGAATTTAAAAAATATCATTCCTATGAAAAGGGAAAAACCAATTATATCCCAGATTATCTGTTTTTTAAAGAGTATTTCTATATTTTCAGAATAAACGGCACTTCTCAGAACAAAAAGTCCGAACAACGTTAAAATGGCTATCAGTATTGTCAGTTCCCAATCTATCTTAGCTTTTCTCAACAATATTATTCGTCCTCTCCCTCAGTTTACAAAAAGAACACACATCTTCCGTGGTTGGATATCCACACCTTTCACACGATTTCAACTTCAAATCTTTTCTGAATTTCTGAAATATATCTGAATTTTCATAAAAACCACTCAAAAATCTCAATTTGCTACCAGGCTGCTCTTTCTCCAGTTCGTTGAGTATTTTTTTGTAAAACAGAGATGTTGCACCAACAGAAAATGGGCATTCTTCTTCTATATAATCGATCCCTTTAATCAAAGCATAAGCCGCAACTTCTCTTTCAGTTGACGTGACAAAAGGTTTAGCTTTTGTTACCATTCGTTCGTGGTTTTTATCCATAATTGGAAATTGCCTTGCTAAGTATTCAACCTGCCAGTGTATCATGTTTCCAAAAAGTGTTGAAACCTCATCATCTAAATTATGACCGGTAACTATGATATCGTAACCACCTTCAAGAGCACTGCGATTCATTATGTATCTTTTTATCAAACCACAGACACTACAGGTTTTCCTTCTTATACGTTTGGCAATCTCTGGAACAGACAAACCGCCGAAATAATCTTTCACCTTCACAATCTCCAGCTTTACATTTCTGCTTTTTGCAAAGTTCATACATTTTGATTTCGAAACTTCTGAATACTCCGTTATACCAAGATCGATGTACAACCCATCGGCCTTGTAGCCCTTTGAAAGAAGCAATTCCCATACTGAAAGACTATCTTTACCACCAGAAACCGCAACCAGGATTTTAGAATTTCTATCGAACATTTTGTATTTTTTTATCGCATTGATGACCCTTTTTTCAAAGAATGCTATGTAGTCTTTCTCACAAAGTGCTATATTGTGAGCTCTTAGTTTTATGACTGCTTTGTTCCCGCATATCTTACATTTCAAGGTTTCACCTCCAAATCGGAATAAATTATACCTTAAATAGTGTAAAATATGTATTGTCTTTGGTTGAAAAATTCTTCATTGTGAAAGGCGTGATCGAGAAGTGAAAAAATATGTTCTACTTGTAATTCTTTTTTCGATACCATTGATCTTTTTTGGCACTACCAAAAATCTTGTGTATCTTATACCAGGTGGAATGGGATTTTCTCATCTTTCACTTTTGAAATACACCTCCTTGAAATTACCGGCTATTTTTACGTTTGATGATGTAGGCTTTGTGATAAATAATTCTGCAAATTCTTATTTGATTGATGAAGCTGCTGCAGGCACAGCGCTTGCAACTGGTTTTAAAACTATGAACGGTTTCATAGGCCTTGACAGTCTCGGTAGACCTGTCAACAATATATTTGATGCCTCTCTAATCCAGGGTAAGGCCATAGGACTTATAACTGATTCAAATCTTCTTGAACCGCTCACGATGAGTTTTTACGCACACACGAAAAATCCTGGTGATTTTCAGAATGCCTTTTTTAGTTTTCTGGAAAAAAACCCTGATGTTGTTTTTGGAAAAATGGATGAGAAAATAGCCCAAAATCTGAGAACGAAATTGAGTCCGGACTTCACCATTATAAAATCAAAAGACGAACTTTTAAGCATAGAACCCTGGAGGATAAAAAAATTACTCGGTTTTTATTCGATTGATGATACAGCAACTATAAGTGAAATACTTGAGAAATCTCTGGAAATACTCAGTAGAAATCCGGAAGGTTTTGTTTTAATTGTAGTTCTCAAGGGAATTGAAAAAGCTTCGATAAAAAACGATTCTAAGAGTCTCATAGAAAGTCTGAAGGAATTCGATTCCGTAACGAAAAAACTGCTTGATTTTTGTAAAAGCGAAGGAGATACTTTGTTCGTTGTAGTCTCACCATATGAAATAGGTATTCCATATTTAGATAATTCTTTCGATCTTGCAAATATTCTTTCCACAGGAGATGCCACTGAAATCAAGGGTATAAATTGGGCAAATAAAAGCATAACCTCGAATACAACCTTTGTTTTTGCTTATGGACCAGGATCAGATAAATTCAGAGGTTTTCACAGATTATCCAATATAGCACTTTTAATTGCTGATACCCTTAAATTAGAGCTTCCAGGTAGTTTTGAAATAATAAACTAAACCAAGGAGTGATCAAGTTGTATTATCAATCTGTACCAATCTGTGTGGAAAGAGTATGGGGGCATGATGATTTAAAAAAGCTCTTCAATTGCAACAAACCAGAACCTGTCGGTGAAATATGGATACTGTCAGGGTATCCAGGACATGAAACCAAGCTTTTGAAAAACGGTAAAGAAGAAGTGAAAATAAATGAATTTACCAAAGAACAGTTTGGTACTAAAATCCCAAGATTTCCACTCCTTATAAAACTTCTAAAAGCGAAAAGATGGCTCTCTATACAGGTACATCCTGATGATGACTACGCTATCAAAGAAGAGAATGAACCCTGGGGAAAAAACGAGGCATGGTATTTTCTTGAATGTGAACAGGGTGCAAGAATAATAAACGGTATAAACGTCGAATCAAAATCGATGATGTCAAAAATAGTTGAAAAAAACGAATTTGAAAAGGTTTTAAACTATGCTGAAATTTTTGAAGATGGTTTTATATATTTAAAAGCAGGTATAGTTCATGCGTTAGGGCCCGGGGCACTCACGCTTGAAGTTCAACAAACTTCAGATCTTACGTACCGTCTTTACGACTGGGGAAGTGATAGAGAATTACACATAAAAAAAGCACTCGAAGTTATAGATTACAAAAATCCGATAGCAGAGGTTGTAAAACTCGAAGATACATTTTCAGCACCATATTTTAAAGTCACGAAGATAAATAAAGAAGCCGAAATAAATGGCTTTTCTATTTTGTTCACTCTAAATGAATCAATTGTAGATGGAAACTTATTGAAAAAGTATTCCTGTGCTGTTGTGCCGTTTAATTCTAAAGCTAACTTTAAAGGGAGTGCGGTTGAATTCAGACTTGGAGAATTCTGGAACAGCTGGCTTAAACAAGTTGATCAATGTTCTTAACGATTTCTCGGGCAAATTCCATCGTTCCAAGAGGCTCTACGTTCAGCCTTGTTGCAAGATCAGAAGTCACTTTTTTTGACTTCACGGTTTCATTTACAGCAGTGTCTATAACGTTTGCCACTTCCAACCATCCCATGTATCTGAACATCAAAACACCTGATAGAATAAGAGACATTGGATTGGCAATATTTTTACCGGCTATATCTGGAGCTGTTCCATGAACGGCTTCAAATATAGCTACCTCATCTCCTATATTCATTCCCGGTGCTATACCCAGTCCACCCACAAGCGCTGCTGCTGCATCGGACAGATAATCTCCGTTCAAATTTGGAGTAACTATTATGTCATACTCTTGCGGATACAGTATCAGCTGTTGAAACATGTCATCCGCTATTTTACTGTTGAAAATTATTTTTCCGTCTTTTTCATTACTTGAGGTTATATTCCCAAATTCTTTTTCAAGAACCTCAAACGCCCAATTCAAGAAAGCACCTTCCGTGTATTTCATTATGTTTCCTTTATGTACTATGGTTATCTTCTTTCTGTTGTTTTCTATGGCATATTCTATAGCTTTTCTTACAATCCTCTTTGTGGCGAATTCACTTATGATTTTCAAACCTATACCTGTATCGTTTCTCAATTTTACATTGAATTCTTCTTCCAGAAACTTTCTAACGGAAGCTGCTTGCGAACTTTTTGCAGGCCATTCCAACCCGGCGTAAACATCTTCAGTATTTTCTCTAAATATGACAAGATCAATATTTTCAGGATTTTTCAAAGGAGATGGAATCCCCTCTATCCATCTTACAGGTCTTATGTTCGCGTAGAGATCAAAGATTTTCCTCAATTCGACATTTAAACTTCTATATCCACCACCAACCGGGGTTTTCACCGGAGATTTTATCGCAATCACATGTTCTTCTATTTCTTTTATAGTATCTTCAGGCAAAAGTGTTCCATACTCTTTCAACGCACTTTCACCTATCAAGACCTCTTTCCAGTGAATTTTCCTTTTACCCGAATAAACCTTCTCCACAGCTTTGTTCCATACGAACATCGAAGCCTCCATTATTTCAGGACCTATTCCATCACCTTTTATATAAACAATCTCTGGATTGACTGGGACAAAAAGCTTACCATCTATAAATTTTATTTTTTCTCCCATCAATCTGCCACCTCTGGAAAATCCCCATACTTTTTTATGTAATTGGTTATTCCATCTTCTCTCAGTATTTTCATCATGAAATCTGGAATCGGCTCGAATTTATAAATTCTTCCTCTGGTTATATTCTCCACTGTTCCATTTTCAAGATCAATTGAGAGTTCATCACCTTGCTCGATTTCATTAACCTCTTCCAGTACAACCAGTGGTAAACCAATGTTTATAGCGTTTCTGTAAAATATCCTTGCAAAAGATCTGGCAATCACACATGATACACCAGCTAATTTTATTATTCTCGGGGCGTGTTCACGCGAAGATCCAAGTCCAAAATTTTTTCCTGCAACTATGATATCTCCCTTCTGTACCTTTTTTGCGAAATCTTCCATCGCATCCTCAAGAACGTGTTCTGCAAGTTTGACAAGATCATTTCTCAAGTGAAAATATCTGCCAGGTGCTATTAGATCAGTTGAAATGTCATCTCCAAACTTCCATACTCTCCCCTTTATCAATCAAATCAACCCCTTTTTCTCAAAGAAACCTTCTTGGATCAGTTATTTTTCCAGTTACTGCTGTTGCAGCAGCCGTCGCTGGTGAAGCCAGAAATATTTCAGCCTCTGGATTTCCCATTCTACCTTTAAAATTCCTGTTCTGTGTTGACAGAACCCTTTCACCATCTCCGAGTACTCCTTGATGTATTCCAACACAAGGACCACATCCAGGTGGTATTACAACCGCTCCAAGTTCAACAAATTTCTCGATTATTCCTTCTTTCAAAGCTTTCTGAAAGACATCTTTTGATGCAGGGGAAATTATCAAACGAACATCTGGATTTTTACCGTTCTTTTCTAAAATTCTCAAAGCCACCTCCAAATCATTGAACCTACCGTTGGTACATGTTCCTATGAAAACTTGATTTATCTTTATATTCTCTTTTTCTAATTCCGATATTGTTTTTACATTGTCAACCTGATGAGGCATAGAAACAAGTGGTTCGAGTTTAGAAGCATCTATTTCCAGAACAGTTTCATAAGATGCATCAGGATCAGAATATATTTTTCTGAAATCCTTTCCCCTGTTGTTACTTTCCAAAAATTCCTTTGTGATCTCATCTGCTGGTATCATACCGGTTTTTGCACCAGCTTCTACAGCCATATTACAGAGCGTAAAACGATCATCCTGACTCATTTTTTCAATGCAATCGCCTGCAAATTCAAGCGCTTTATAAGTTGCTCCATCGCTTTTTATAATCCTCATGATCTCGAGTATTATATCTTTTGGATACACTCCATCATTCAATTGGCCATTAACAATTATTTTTATAGTTTCAGGTACTCTGAACCATATTTTTCCGAGTCCAAAAGCTATTGCAACGTCTGTAGATCCCATTCCTGTTGCAAAAGCTCCAAGAGCACCTGAAGTACAGGTGTGCGAATCTGCACCAACTACAACATCACCTGGTTTAACGTATTTTTCCACAAGTATCTGATGACATATTCCCTCTCCAACATCATGAAGATATGCAGATGTATTTTTAGAGAATTCTCTCATCAAATTCTGAGAGTTTGAAAGTTCTTTTCTCGGACTTGGAGAAGCATGGTCTATGAAAAGTAAGGCTTTTTCAACTTTAACATCTTTGAATCCCATGTTGTAAAATTCTTTGATTGTCAAAGGTCCGGTTCCGTCTTGAACCATTGCCACATCAACCCTCGAAACAATTATTTCACCGGCTTTTACATCTTTTCCAATGTGTTCTGAAAATATTTTTTCAGTCATCGTTTTACCCATTGTATCCCCTCACCTTTCTTCGATGGAAACATAATTTCTGTGAACAGGGCCAACGTACTTACCAGAAGGTCTAAAGAGTTTATTATCTTTGGTATATTCAATCACATGAGCGGTCCAGCCAACCACCCTCGGAAGCGCAAAAAGGGCTGTAAACATCTTCTTGGGGAAACCAAGGTAACTGTAGAAAATACCTGAATACAGATCTATGTTTGGATAAAGTTTTTTGACTGGATTGTTCACAAGAATCTCCTCGAGTTTTTTGGCCATTTGGAAATATTTGTATTCCTCTCTTTCTTTGTCAGTAATAATTTCCTCCAGAAGGTTTTTTATGTAAATAGCACGTGGATCGTATGTTTTATATATCCTGTGACCAAATCCCATTATTTTCCGTTTAATTCTGAAAGACTCTTCGACGTACTTTTCAACATTCTCAAGAGAACCAATCTCTTCCAACATGCACAAAACCCTCTCATTTGCACCACCATGAAGGGGACCTTTTAATGCTCCAAGAGCACTTACAATGCAAGAATACATATCTGAAAGAGTTGAACCAACGACCATTGAACTGAACGTAGATGCGTTCAATCCCTGTTCCATATGAAGAACGAAGCACGATTCAAGTGCTTTTATAAACTTATCATTTAAGTTTCCAAAACACATATAATAGAAATTTTCGGTATGGCTCAACGAATTATCAGGTGGTATTATTTTTAAATCATTCGAATATCTGAAATAGTAGGCTATTATGGTTGGTATTATTGATGTGATTTTTATAGCAGTTTCATAAAGATCCTTCGAATTGCGCCAATCAAGAGCACCGAAAAGGGATAGAATAGTTTTAAGAACATCCATATAATGGAGATCCTTAGGGAGATTGAAAAGTACCTTCAAAACCTCTTGAGGGAGTTTCCTGTGTTTTAAAAGCTCATTTTTAAGTTCTTGTAACTCAGCTTGATTTGGAAGAGAATTATTCCAAAGTAGGAATGCCGTTTCTTCAAAACAAGAATTGTCAGCCAAAACTTCAACAGGAATACCACGATAACTCAATCTTCCTGCTATCCCATCAATGAAACTAATAGAAGTTTCACAAACTAAAACCCCTTCAAGACCTTTGAAAATTTTAATATCCATTTTCCGCCCCCAACAGAATTGAACAAGCGTGATAATGACAAAAATTAAAATTTTTTATATATTACCACACGATGCACAATACATGTTTTAACTTTTCTTTTAATCTAATTTAAGCAATTTTGACTTATAGTATCTCTTGGTAAGATTATCCTAAGATTAATAACAGTGTAATCATCAGAAAATATTCTATTTTTAGATTTATAATAAGCTTGACTAAATTAATAGCTGGTAATTATAATAACACACAATTTAACTTAATAACAAACGATACACAGTATTAGGAATAGATTTAGGTATAAAAGACACGATAACATTGAATAATGGAGAAAAATATAATTTACCAGATTTGAAAAAGTATGAAAAAAGACTGAAGAGATTACACAGACAATTGTCTAAAAAACAAAAAGGTTCAAGAAATAGAGAAAAAGCAAGGATAAGACTTGCAAGGTACATTGAGAGAATCAACAATGTAAAAAACGATTGGATACACAAGATAACCCACAAGATTGTCAGTGAAAACCAAGCTGGCAAGATAGTGGTAGAAGATTTAAACATCAAAGGTATGTTGAAAAATGAA
>JARRBB010000037.1 GCA_029981435.1 Thermotogaceae bacterium
TCATTCTTGAAAAAACTCAACTATAAAGTCAATCCTCCGTCAATTCTTATAACCTGACCCGTGATATATTGTGAATCATCACTTGCCAAAAACAGCACCAATTTTGCAACATCTTCGGGTCTACCAAAGCGCTTTATACAAAGCCTTTCAAGTACTTTATTCTTCAAGTTATCTGGAATGTTCACGGTCATACGTGATTCTATAAAACCAGGAGCAATAGCATTTACCCTTATCTTTTCACCTTTCATTGTTAATTCCTTCGCCAAAGTCTTGGTTAAACCTATTATGGCGGCTTTAGAAGCGGAATAGTTCGCCTGCCCAACATTGCCATCAATGCCAACAACACTCGATATATTTATTATGCTTCCTTCCTTTTGTTTTCGCATAACTCTGGCCACTTCTTTTGTCACCAAAAATGTACCGATAAGATTAACATTGATGACATCGATAAATTCCTTTTCACTCATTATAAGAAAAAGATTATCTTTTGTTATCCCAGCATTGTTAACAAGTATATCAATCTTACTGTACTTTTTCGATATCTCATTTACCACCTCCTTTAATTTTGCTGAATCGGTTATATCAACCTTGAAGAATTCTATCGACTCTCCAAATTTATTTGAAAGTTCATCAAATTTTTCGTCGTTTTTTTCCAATCCTATAACAGTGGCTCCTTCGCTTATAAAAACTTCACATATCTTGCTTCCGATATCACCTGTAGCACCAGTAACAACCGCAATTTTATCTCTAAGTTTCATCTTTTCAACCTCCAATTTTAAGCTACCATGAGAACACCTGTTAATGTTTCACAATTTGCACCTTTTATGGTGCGTTTTATAAGATTCGATAGGATATTTCTAAATCCTACTTCCACAAACTTATCTACACCATACTCTTTAAGAGTAATAACACAATCAGTCCATCTGACAGGCTCTGAAATTTGTTTTATTATGTTTTCTTTTATCTTTTGTGGATCTGTTTCTACTTTGGCCGTAACATTCTGAACAATAGGTATGCTTGGCTGGCTAAAACTTACCTTTTCAAGATCCGATCTTAATCTTTCTTCGGCAGGTTTCATAAATTTAGAATGGAATGGACCACTTACATTTAATTCTACAATTCTTCGCGCACCAGCTCTTTCAAGCTCATGAATTGCAAGTTTTATTTGATCAGTTTTGCCACTTATTACAACTTGACCAGGAGAATTGAAATTCGCAATCGATACATCAGGATAAACTTCAAGTATCTTTAAAATTGCTGATTCATTCAGACCAATCACAGCCGCCATAGTTCCTGTACCCTGAGGACAGGCTTCTTCCATATAAATTCCTCTATTTCGGACAAGTGCTACAGCATCTTCAAATGAAATTACGTTAGCTGCTACCAGTGCTGTCCACTCTCCAAGAGAATGGCCTGCAACAATATCAGGCTTAAGGCCAATCTTTTCTGTTAAGTATTTATAAGCTATATAACTAATAGTCAATATTGCAGGCTGTGCATTCTCTGTTTTGGTGAGTTCAAATTCATCATCTCCATACACTATTTTTTCAAGATCAACGCCTATAACTTCTTGGGCTATTTTAAAATAAACTCTGTATCCTTTATCTTCTTCTATTATTTCCTTTCCCATTCCAAGAAATTGAGAACCCTGTCCTGGAAAAACAAATGCTAACATTTCAACCACCTCCAGAATAAAATCAAGTTTTCGAGGTTTCTTTGATGCTGAATTTTCGTGTTAGTTTCTCTACAGATTCAAAAGCTTCTTTCATTAGATCTTTCAAAAGTGCGTCAACACTCTTTATTTCCTTTACAAGCCCTGCACTTTGTCCTGCCATAAATGAGCCTTGAGAAATATCACCATTTATAAACGCTTTTTTTAAGCTCCCAACAAGCATTTCCTCCGCTTCTTCCGGTGAATTTGTTTCCAATTTCAACATTTTTTTAGAAAAAGGGGTTTTTATTACCCTTGCAGGGTGTCCAAGCTTTACACCGGTAACCACCGTATCCCTGATACCAGCTTTTAAAATTCTTTCTTTGTAATTTTGGTGTGCTTCACATTCTTTAGTTGCGATAAAAGCTGTACCAACCTGAACTCCTTCGGCCCCTAATGCAAACATTGCGGCTATTGCTCTACCAGTGGCAATACCACCAGCAGCAACCACAGGGACACTGAGAACTTCTGTCAATTTCTGGATCAAAACCAGTGTGGTTACATCACCAATGTGTCCTCCACATTCCATCCCTTCACCAATTATTGCATCTACTCCGGACCTCTCAAGTCTTATTGCAAGATTATCAGAAGAAACGACAGCTAAAACCTTAATATTTTTATCCTTTAAATCTTTTATAAAAGGTGCAGGGTTACCAGCACCGAAAATAACGACGGGAACTTTTTCTTCGATAACCACTTTTATAAGCTCCTCAACGTATGGATTTAACATTATGATATTTACTGCGAATGGTTTATTGGTAAGATGTTTTATCTCTTTTATTTTTTCACGCAAAATATCTGGTGTCATATTTCCAGAGCCTATAGTACCAAGTGCACCGGCATTTGAAATTGCTGCAGCTAATTTCGGGGTTCCTACCCAGGCCATACCACCTTCAATAATTGGATACTCTATATCCAGTAACTCCGTAATTCTTGTAGTTATTTTCATTTAGAGTTTTTACCTCCTTCCAGCATATCCCTAAAGCACTCATTCCACCACTTACAGATATAAAAATGTGGTTTTTAAGAGAAAAAGGTTCCCCACGATATCTTTTTAAAAGAGCAACAGGAATGCTTGCTGAACCTGTATTACCAAAATCTTGCACACAATTCAAAAGTTCAAAATTTCTTTTTTCTTTCTTCAATTCTTTTTCAACGGCTTGTAGGATTCTTCCATTAGCTTGATGAGGCACGATTACAGTTTTGGTTGAATGATTAATGCCTTCTGAAAGCTTCTTGAAGATTCTAATCATATTATTAACAGCGAATTTGTATACTTGTTTTCCTTCCATAGAAAGTTTTTTCTGCGAATCTAATGATAAAAAATCCATGTAATTTAAATCTTGTATCTGATGATAATCAATAGTCACATTATCTTCTAATTCTACAACCATCGCTACAGCCATATCTGAAAACAAAATTGAAGTATCAATGTCATCATCACGTACAAAATCAGACATCTTCTCGGATACTACAATCAGCAATCTTTTGAACTTTTCTTTCAAAAAATACTCCGTTAAATACATGGCTTTTACAAATCCATTGAATCCATCCATTATATCCAAACCAAATTTTGTTTCGTTTTTTCCAAGATCCTTTAAAAGTTGCATGTAATATGGAATATAGGTTGCTCCTTTTGATGAAATAAAGATTATTCCCTCGTATTCTTCACTCAATCTTTTAGAAGCTTCAAAGGCCATTTCTAAAACCGAAAGTTGAGAAATATATATTCTTTCAATACCCGTCCTGCGTTTTATCCATTCTTCATTAACTTCAAAACGTCTGGCCAGATCTTCAACTGTTAAGAATCTTTCTGGTATATATTGAGACATCTCAATTATTTTCAAAGTCTATCTACCCCTTTTTAAATCCAACAAGTATCTCGGCCTGAGTACATATTTTTTCGTTTACTTTAACCAAACCATGTAATTTATAGACATTTCCCTTAGATTGCTGCAAAGTTACTTCATAAATCATTTGATCACCAGGTCTAACTTCTCTTTTAAAACGTGCTTTTTCAATACCTAAAAAAAGTGGTATAACTTTTTCAGATAAATCATGCATCAACAAGATTCCTGCACATTGTGCTATGCCTTCTATCTGAAGCACACCTGGAAATATTGGATATTCAGGAAAATGTCCTTGAAAATAGGGTTCATTAATGGAAACATTTTTCAATGCCACTATTTTTTGAGCATCCATCTGTATAACTTTGTCAACAAGTAGAAATGGATACCTATGTGGTAATACCTTCATTATGTCATCTATGTTCATTATCATCACTCCTTAGGCCTACTGACTATAACTGAAACATTGTGTCCACCAAAACCAAAAGAATTCTTCAGAGCAACTCTGGCTTTGAAATCCACAGTGCTCGTAGGAATTTTAAGGTCTTTAAAATCATCGTCTGGTTCTTCAAGATTAGGCATTCCATGAATAAAACCATTTTCTAACTCCAGAAGAAGTGCTATTAATTCAATTGCTCCAGCTGCTCCAAGTGAGTGACCTATTAAAGTTTTTGTTGATTGGATAAAAGTTTTTTTAATATCATCACCAAATATCTTCTTTATAGCCAAAACTTCTGATTTGTCTCCAACTGGTGTACTGGTTGCGTGACAGTTTATAACGTCAATATCATCGATAGAAACTCCGGCATCTTCAAGGGCGCTTTTTATGGCTTTCGAAGCACCTTCACCAGTTGGTTCAGTAGCACTTATGTGATACGCGTCTCCAGTCATACCAAAACCTTCTATGTATCCATATATCTTCGCTCCACGTTTTTTAGCATGTTCTTCTGCTTCGAGCACAAGTATTCCTGCTCCTTCTGCCATGACGAATCCATCTCTATTTTTGTCAAAAGGTCTGCTCGCTTTCTTTGGCTCATCGTTTCGAGTGGAAAGAGCTCTCATATTCGCAAAAGCTGCTACCGGCATAGGATCTATGACGGCTTCTGAGCCACCTGTTAAAGCTACATCGATATATCCATGTCTTATTAGCATTGATGATATTGCTATAGCGTGTAGAGAGGAAGCACAGGCACTAACAGTGGCAAAATTTGGCCCTTTGATATTGTAGTGGATAGAGACTATTCCAGAAGCCATATCTGGTATCATCATTGGAATAAGAAAAGGACTGACAATTTTCGGCCCATCTTTACTGAATTTAATAAATTCATTGAATAAAGTTTTGAAACCTCCTATTCCAGAACCTATTATTACAGCTGCTTTTTCTTTTAAATCTTCTGAATTTATAATGCCTGAATCTTCAAGTGCTTCCTTTGAAGCTGCTATAGCCAGCTGAAGAAATCTATCATATCTTCGAGCAGATTTTTTGTCCATATAATTTTCCGGTTCGAAATTCTTGATTTCTCCAGCAATTTTGACTTTCTGATCGCTTGTATCAAATTGGGTTATGAAATCTATACCTATATCCATTCTTTTCAGGGCTTCCTTAAATTCTTCTTTGTTGTTCGCAATTGGGTTAATTGTTCCAATACCAGTTATCGCAACCTTTCTCATAAGTATCCTCCCTTCGATGACTATCAGTCAGTTTATTTCTAAAAAAATTACTTTTTTCTTATTAGTTCCTTTTCAAGCTTTATAAACTCGTTAACTATTTCCTCTGCTTCAATTTTCGCAAATGTTTTAAAAATGGGTTCCTTCAAACGTGTAAACTCGATTGTTCCAACTGTTTTTGTCCAGAGAAGAACGGCAAGTTTTATAGGACTTATATCGTCTCTTATCGAACCATCTTTCATGCCTTCTTCCACACAATCAACAAGCAGCCTAAAAATTCTTCCGCTTTTCATATAGGCTGCTATCACACTTGGATTGATATCACCAAAGTTCACGATTTC
The DNA here is from genome assembly GCA_029981435.1 of Thermotogaceae bacterium. Taxonomy (GTDB): domain Bacteria; phylum Thermotogota; class Thermotogae; order B21-G9; family HyVt-16; genus HyVt-16. The sequence continues at coordinate 5,568 of JARRBB010000037.1, forward strand.
AGCATGATAATTCACCAAAAATCTGTGATAGTCTGGGTGTTCCCTTGAAAATTCGAAATAAAAATGTGCAAGTGCCTCAACCTTTTCGAGCCCATTTTTGAATGAGTCTGATCTCGCTATTTCATAAAATTTTGAGACGATAACATCCAGGGCTCTGTTTCCAATGGCAAAATAGAGGTCTTTTTTTGTTTTAAAATAAAGATACAGTGTTCCTTTTGCAATTCCAGCTTCTTTTGCTACATCGTTCATTGAAGCTTTCTCATACCCTTTGGAAAAGAATACTTTTTCTGCTGCATCAAGTATTTCGTTCCGTTTCTTTTGTTTCATCTGTTCATCATAAACAGTAGGCATACTTATCACCTTATCCATCTTTAATGACCATTGGTCATTTTAATTAGGATTTTAGCATATAGGGCTCCTTGTGTCAAATCATGCTTCTTTCTTCAGTATCAAGGGTCTCGTTGGTAATTTGTGGAATTCAAAAAGAATTTTTTCAGAAAAATTAACAGATCTGATAATCAATCTTTCTGAAAAAACGGCACAATATATAGTAGTTTAAGTATTTTGAATACCAAAAATAGTGTGTGAGGTGGTTGCGTGTTAATAAATAGTATTGTTTTTTCCAATATCGATCATCCTAAATTGCCAGGAATCTCTATTTTTTTCCAGGGTTGTGATGCTCAACCAAAATGTGGAAATTGTCATAATCCTCAGACCTGGGAATTTGATGAAACATACTTTGTACCTTACAAATTTTTATTAGAAAGAGTAAAAAAAGACTTATCTTTCCTACTCCAAGAATACGATAAAGTCTCTTTAAACTTCCTTGGCGGCGAACCTCTTTCAAAAATTAACCGTGGAACTTTAAAAATGCTTAGTAAAGATATCAAAAGTATGTTTGATAAAAGAGTTACAACATTACTTTATTCCTGGCGCAAACCAATAGAAATTCATAAACAAAGACTTTTAGAATTCGTTGAACATATTGACGAATTTGTACTTGGAAGATATCTCGAAAAATACAAAAGTCTTGATGCTTTTCCTGCGTCTAAAAACCAGTTATACATAACTTACTATCAACTCCAGGAAATAATAAGTATTATTGAAGAAAAGGAGGATGAATATGCAGATATCAATCAGTTATGAAAGAAGTTTTTCAAATCTGATGGAGATTCTTAGAAGAAAATATGGTGAAGCAATTTTTGATTTAGAAGAAATAGGAAAAAATCTGGATATAAAAGAATTCACTGAATCTTTCTTGAAAAGTAATATATCGGATTCTCCTGTAGATGCAAATGCGAATGTTCGTTCCAAACACATTGGTACATATTTTGTAAATCTACCAAAGGCATATACGAGACTTCATTCTATATATGCTATCTGGAAAAAACTACTTGATCTGTTCGATAAAAAAACAGCGGATGAATTTGTTGAATCTCAAATAAACGGTGCCATTTACGTTCATGATTTACATCATAGTGCTTATATGCCTTACTGTTATGCATATTCTCTTGAAAAAATAGTCTTTGAAGGATTGCAATTTATAGATACTATAAAATCTTCACCTGCAAAACATCTTTCTACCTTTGTCCAGCATGTTATTCAATTCGTGATGTTTGCTTCCAACCAATCTTCTGGAGCTGTTGGACTACCCGACTTGTTCGTCTGGATGTGGTATTTTATCAAGAAAGATATTGAAAATGGTATCATATCACAAGAAAAACTCGATTGGTATATAAAACAACATTTTCAAATCATCGTCTATTCTCTGAATCAACCAATAAGAACAAATCAAGCTCCATATACAAATTTTACATATTTAGACAGAAATTATATTAAAGCTATATTCGAGGATTCGAAATATCCTGATGGAACTTTAATCGAAGAACAAATTGAAGACATAATAAATTTACAGAAAAAATTTTGGTTATGGATTTCCGAAGAAAGAGAAAAACAGATGTTTACTTTTCCAGTATTAACTGCGAGTCTTCTTTACAAAGATGGATATTTTCTTGACGAGGATAGTGCGAAATTCATAAACAAAGTAAATTTGAAATGGCAAGACACAAACTGGTACATCTCAGATACCGTAGATGCTGTTGCAAGCTGCTGTAGATTAACATCCTCAACTAAAAACATGAAGGAATTTACCCTTCACTCAGCATCAAGCAGTATCAATGAATTGAAAGGAATGATGAATTCCATAGGGGGTTCCGATTTAAATATAGGTTCTTTCAAAGTAATAACCATTAATCTTCCACGAATAGCCCTTGAGAGTGCTGGAAAAATAAGCAAATTTATGGATATTCTGGGTAACAGGATAAGATTGGTACAAAAGGTTCTTGTATCGATAAGAGAGATAATAAAAGAAAGGATATCACAGGGGCTTTTACCACTTTACTCAAATGGATTGATGGACTTAAATAGGCAGTATGGAACAGTTGGAATAATAGGAATCTGGGAAGCGGCAACGATATTAGGATTAACCTGTAAATCATTCGAAGGGGTTAAATATTCTGAAGAAGGTGAAATGTTTGTATTGAAAATCCTGGATAGATTAAAAGAAGAATCAGAGCATGGAAAGAAAAGCTTCGGTTTTTCTTTCAACATAGAGCAAATACCAGGTGAAAAAGCAGCAGTAGTTTTAGCCGAAAAGGATAGACACGTTTTTAAATTGAGTAGCTATTTCGAAATATATTCAAATCAATGGCTACCATTAACAGTTGAGGCAAATTTGTTGGATAGAATAAGATATTCTGGGATTTTTGATAAAAAAGTATCAGGAGGGGCTATATTACATGTGAATTTGGGTAACAAATTTAGAAATGAAAATGAAGCTTGGAGAATGGTAAACTTAATTGCTAAGACAGGTGTTGTATACTTTGCATTCAATCACAAAATAAGTGTTTGCCCAGATGGGCATGCGTTTTATGGTGATATATGTCCTGTGTGTCTCAAAAAGAAAAGCGATGAATTTACCAGAATAGTTGGTTATCTTGTTCCGGTTTCTGGATTTAATAAGAAACGCAGAATACTGGAATATCCCGAAAGAAAATTTTATTCATTTTAAATATAATTGAGGTGTCGGGATACCCTGACACCTCAATCAAATTCTTCCAGCCACATATTATCTCTATGGATAAAAACCTTACTCATTTCTTCTCCAAGAATCTTTTTCAATTCTTCGGTTTTTAATCCTAAAATTTTTTGTGCTTTTGAGCTATCTAAATTGATGATCCCTCTTCCAATTATATTATCGTTTTGTCCCAGTATCTCAACAATATCTCCTGTTTTAAAATCGCCTTCGATTTTGATCACTCCAACAGGAAGTAGGCTTTTACCGTTTTTAATAGCCTGTTCTGCACCAGAATTTATATAGACTTTTCCCTTAACATTCGAGAGCATACCTATCCAAGTTTTTCGTGCTTTCAAATGTTTACTGTTCTTTGGTTTGAAAACCGTTCCAGAATAAGGTATACCATTTTTCACAAATTCCATTATATTTTCGAGTTTTTTACCATTACAGATACACGTTTTTATTCCTGCTTTCGAAGCCTTTTTTGCTGCTTCTATTTTAGTTTCTATTCCACCACTTCCCCAATTGCTTTTTTCGAGATTTTGTAATTTAACTTTTTCATCAAAGATCTTTACAACACTTCCTGTTTCATCTATCACTCCATCTATGGACGTAAGGAGAATTAAAAAATCTGCGTTCCATCCTATCGCAAACATTGAGGCAAGAATATCATTATCACCAAACATTATCTCATCAGTTGCCACAGTATCATTTTCATTTACTATTGGAATTATACCCATTTCTATCAAGCCTATTAGGGTATTTCTTAGGTTCAAAAATCTTTTGCGATTACTGAAGACATCTCTTGTCAAGAGTAACTGTGCAATCTTAAGATTAAAGAAGTCGAACGCACTTTCGTAGAGTTTCATCAATTGTACTTGTCCTACCGCACATAAAGCTTGTTTCAGATAAAGATCAGAGTCCTGATTCAATTGATATTTCAAATAAGCGTATCCTGATGCCTTAGCGCCAGAAGACACAAGAACTACCTGATTACTTTGAGAGTATAACTCAGAAATCTTACCAGCAAGTTCAATAACATATTTTTTGTTTATATTTCCTGAACTATCAACGAGAAGATTGCTTCCAACTTTTATCACAATCTTGGACATTTTCTACCCCCTGACATGGTACTCACCAAGCACAACATACTTGTATGTTGTCAGTTCTTTTAACCCAACAGGGCCACGCGCATGGAGTCTCTGAGTGCTTATACCTATCTCTCCGCCAAATCCAAACTGTCCTCCATCTGTAAAACGCGTTGAAGCATTCACATAGACAGCTGCTGAATCGATAGACTCAACGAATTTAATAGCATTAGAATAATTTTCAGTCAGTATTGCTTCCGAATGTCCTGTCGAATACCTGTTTATATGCTCTATAGCCTCATCTGTTGAATCTACAATTTTTATTGCTAATATAAGATCAAGGTACTCTGTTTCCCAGTCTTCTTCTGTTGCTATTTTGATATCTTTTACTATTTCAACCGACTTTTTACATCCACGAACTTCGACCTTATTTTCCTGCAATTTTTCGTATAAAACAGGTAAAAATTTTGCAGCAATGTTCCTATGAATGAGAACTTTTTCAACGGCATTACATGTTCCCGGCCGCTGAACCTTTGCGTTTATAATCACATCGATCGATTTCTCAAGATTCGCACTTTCATCAACATATATGTGGCAATTTCCAACACCTGTTTCTAAAACCGGGATATTAGAATTTTCAACAACGAATTTTATCAAACCATAGCCTCCGCGTGGAACAATTAAAGAGAGATATTGATTTAATTTCAACATTTCTTCAACAAGTTTTCTATCAGTATTTTCAACGAATTCTACAGAACTCGATGGCAATTTAGAGTTTTCCAGCGCATCTTTCATCGCTTTAACAATGGCTTTATTTGAATTTATAGCATCAGAACCACCCCTTAAAAGCACAGTGTTCCCTGATTTCAAAGCGAGTATGCTTGTTTCGACTGTAACATTCGGTCTTGATTCATAAATAATACCTATAGGACCTATAGGAACTCTAATCTGAGAGATCCTCAAACCATCTTCTCTCACCCAGGATCTTATAACCTCACCAACAGGATCATCAAGTTTGGCAACTGTTTCACAGGCTTTTATCATTCCGTCAATCCTCTTATCCGTCAACACCAATCTATCAATCAGAGATTCTCTTACACCCTTTTCACGGGCAATTTCTACATCTTTTTGATTCGCTTCAATTATTCTATGCCTGTTCTCATCAAGCTTCTTAGCTATTAACAAAAGGGCTTCATTTTTGGTCGCAGCACTCTGACTTCGTAAAAATTCCCAGGCCTTTCGAACATTTTTGGCTTTTTGAATTAATTCATCGTTCACTTTTCCGCCTCCTTTTCAAGGAATTTTGCCTTTTCAAAGGCTTTAACAAAAGATTCCATCAAATCACCACGAACCCCGCTTTTCTCCAAAGAATAAACAGCTTCAATAGTTGTACCTGAAGGTGAACAAACCATTTTTCTAAGTTCACTTGGTTCTTTGTCCAACTCTTTCAGCATTTCAGAAGAGCCGATGAGGTTTTGTATCGCGATCTTTTTGGATTGTTCTGCTGAAAGACCTAACTTTATTCCTGAATCTATAAAAGCCTCGATTAGGAGAAAGATTATCCCGGGAGCGCTTCCAATGTAAGAAGTCAATGCAGAAAATTTATATTCCTCAAATTCCTCTACTTCTCCAAGTGTACTCAATAACTGAATTAACCTATCTTTTCTCTCAATTTCGAAAGTATCAGAATATGCTATTCCAATTGTTCCTTTACCTATATAACAGGGAAGATTTGGCATTATTCTTGCTATGTTTTTTGAATTTTTCAGAGCTTCCAACTTTTGAATTTTCAAACCAGTTATAGGACTTATTATAACTTTTTGGGAAAAATCCACATCTTTTATTTGATTAAACAAATCCCCAAAATCCTGTGGTTTAACAGATAGAAGTATATAATCAGACTTTTTACAAATTTCTTGAGGAGTTTTCAATATCTCAACTTTTTCTAATCCTTCAATCTTCTTGAGTTTTGAAGACTGTTTGTCATTCACAAAAATTTTTTCGACAAAATCGAGAGTTAGAATCTTTTCTAAAAAGAGTCCCCCTATATTTCCAAAACCAATTATTCCAAATTTCATTTCTTGGCACCCCCTAAATAAGATAAAAATCGGACAATATTTTTGTTTGATTATAGCAGAACATTCTTTTGCTAACAACTCGAATGTTCTAACATTGAGCAAATAATTCACAAATCACAGATTTTTTCTCTTTTTCCCATCTTCTTCCCACCAACAAGCTAAATAACATGGATACACTTTCAAGTTATACTTTCTCGCAAACTTTTTGACTTCTTCAGGCCCATTTATTCTTTCAGATTGTATCTCCGCGTATCTACTGTAGCCTCTTAGAAATCTATCAATTAATAATATTTTATTTTCGGTTAGATTTGTATATCTTTCAAAAAATTCTTCAAGTTTTGTTTCGGTTATTCTCTTTAAGCAATTTTTAATAGCATCTTTTCTGCCGTGTATATATGGATGAGGATTGATCATCTGAGCTACAAATTCCATAGTCTCGTATCGGTGGACCATGAACTCAAAAAAAGAGTTTATATTATTAAGTAGTTTATATGCCTCCATAATTTTACCCTTTCTTGAAAGATAGAAATCTTCTCTGCTTATCAACGACATATATGTGCTCACAAGCAAAAGTTTTCTCTGCTTCAATGACATTTTCTCTAAATGAACAATGGCTTCGTAGAATTTTCTTTCAATTTCAAGTTTTAACCATTCATTTATAATTGGAAATGGAATATTGATTATATTCAATGCTTTGTTTATTGCCAATTTCTTTAGTGTTTCACCTCTAATCTTTTCTGTTCTATTTTTGAGAATATTATAGATAGTTTTCCTTGCTATCTTTGTAACTTGTGAAAGTTCAGAAACACCATCCCCAAGATTTATTAGATATTCTTTAAGTTCTTCAGTGATCTTATAAATTGAAATTTGAGGATCGAACTTATTTTTGAATATTTGTATGGAGGAACTGAAATAACATGGCTTTGATAGAGGCGAAAAATTTAACCAAAATTTTTCGAGTGGTACAACGCGAAAAAGGTTTGAAGGGAGCTATAAAAAGTTTTTTTGATAGAAAGGTGAAAGAGATCGTCGCTGTTGATCATGTTAGCTTTGAAATAGATCAAGGTGAAATAGTGGGGTATATAGGTCCTAACGGTGCTGGAAAGTCCACGACTGTTAAGATGTTAAGCGGAATACTTTATCCAACATCTGGTGAGGTTTTTGTTTGCAGTTTGTCTCCATATAAGAACAGAATGGAACATTCAAAAAATATTGGGGTTGTCTTTGGACAAAGGACACAGCTCTGGTGGGATTTACCTGTAATTGAATCTTTTGAATTATTAAAGTGCATATATGAAATTCCCGAAAATATATACGCAGAAAATTTAAGGGAATTTTCCGAAGTTTTGGAACTCAATGAGATCTTGAAAAAGCCTGTAAGACAGTTATCCTTGGGCCAAAAAATGAGAGCAGAAATAGCTGCTTCTCTTTTACACAATCCAAAAGTTTTGTTTTTGGACGAACCTACAATAGGTTTGGATGTCGGTGTGAAGAGAAAGATAAGAAGGTTAATCACAAGGATAAATCAAAGCAGAAGAGTAACAATTCTTCTGACAACTCACGACTTGCAGGACGTGGAAGAACTGTGTAATAGAATAATAATCATTAACAAAGGAAGGATAGTATACTCAGGGACCATAGAAAATCTGAAGAGAAATTATGGAAAGTACAGGGTTTTAGAATTTAACCTGTCAAAAGATTTGGGAAAATCTCTACCAAACTTTGGAGATATTGAAAACAAAATCGAATGGAGTTTCGAAAACGATGTATTGAAAATCAAGTTTGACAATAAATTATCCATTTCATCCATAGTAAACGCAATTTTGAAAAAATTCGAGGTAATTGATTTCACAATAAAAGAACCTTCTATTGAAGATATAATAATAGAGGTGTTGTCTTCCCATGGTATTGAAAAGCAAGATTAAAAAATACCTTGCCTTATCCAAGATCAATATCCAACGTGCCCTTACATATAGAATCTCGTTTTTAACATCACTTTTGGCAGCTTTAATTCAACTCTTTGTGATGTTTTATATATGGAAAGCAGCGTTTTCAGAAAAAATCACTCTCGCTGGGTTCACTTATTCAGATATGCTGACATATTTGTTTGTTAGTCAAGGAATAAATAACATATATGGTTGGTACACAACGGTTGAAAGAAATATAGCTTACAAAATAAGAACAGGAGATATAGCACTTGATCTGGTAAAACCTTTGAGATTCAATTTTGCACGTTTTTTTGAAGTTCTTGGAATTTCTTTTGTGCAAGTGTTTTTTATAATTATTATATTCACAGTTTTTAAAATCTTGGTACCTGAATTTAGGACACCAAAAAGTGACCTTTATCTGTTTTTGTTTCTTGTAAGCACATTTTTAGGATTTCTATGCATGTTTTCTTTGAGTTTTCTGGTAGGACTTATGAGTTTTTGGACTTTGAACTATTGGGGACTTTATTATGTAAAAAAGTCCATATTTGATTTTTTCTCAGGTGCAATAATACCACTTCAATTTCTGCCATTATCTATCCAAAAAATAGCTGTGATACTGCCATTTAAGAGTATCGTTTTCATACCCACACTCATATATCTCGGAAAATTCACGATACATGAATCCATTTTTCAAATTCTCTTTCAAGCACTCTGGGCTACTGCACTATGGATTTCGGCTGTATTAATGTTTAAATTGGCTATAAGGAAAGTGGTTATCCATGGTGGTTAGAAAATACTTCAAGATTTATCTTAGATTCTTATCACGAAATATCCAATCATCTATGGAATACAAAGTGGACTTTTTACTTGGAATTTTAGCAAACTTGTTTCAATCGATATTGGGGTTGATATTCATCTGGGCAATTTTTAATCGTATTCCAACTATAAAAGGTTGGAATTTTCATGAAGTAGCTTTTGTCTATGGTTTTGCAATTATACCGAGCGGAATTTCAGAGTTGTTTTTGAACAATGTTTGGTTGATACCAACAGTTTATGTGAATCAGGGAAATTTAGATAGAATTTTGACCAAACCGTTGAATCCCCTTTTTCACATCATAGCAGATGGATTCGAGCCACATGGATTTGGTTTTATAATCTTCGGGGCTAGCCTGTGTGTATATTCAACCTTGAAACTGGGTTTATCTTTCAGTTTTTTAAATATTCTGTATTTTATGGTAATGATTACATCTGGAACAATAATATACTTTTCAATAAATCTGTTCATGGCAACGCTATCTTTTTGGTTGATGGATATAGTAAGTTCCATGGTGCTGGTACATCATCTCAGCGAATTTGCAAAATATCCATTGATAATTTATCACAAAGCTGTACAAATAATTTTGACTTGGGTAATTCCATATGCTTTTACATCTTTCTTCCCTGCGATTTTCTTATTGAAAAAAGGAGCATTGATGCTTTCTTTTCTAACACCTGCTGTGGCGATTTCAGTATTTTTAATTGCTTATAGCTTTTGGAACTTCGGATTAAAAAGATATCAGAGCTCAGGCTCGTAATGTTTTTCAACAATATCAACAAATCAATAATACAATCTCCTTCAAATCAAGAGAAAGTTGGTTTATACGTCAACCATTGCACCTAAAAACTGGCTTTTGTAAAGTTCAGCGTAAAATCCTCCTTTTTTCATGAGTTCATCATGAGTTCCTTTCTCTATTATTTGTCCTTCGTTCATCACTAAGATTGTATCAGCATTTCTTATAGTAGAAAGTCTATGAGCTATTACAAAATTCGTTCTTCCTTTCATAATGTTGTGCATAGCCCTTTGAATGTATATCTCAGTTAGAGTATCAACGTTACTTGTAGCTTCGTCAAGTATCAATATATCTGGATCTGTCAAGAAAGCTCGTGCAATCGTTATTAATTGTTTTTCACCCTGTGAAATATTAGTTGCTTCTTCGTTTATAACCGATTCGTACCCATCGGGAAGCGCCATAATAAAGTGGTGAGCATGTGCAGCTTTTGCTGCTTTAACTATTTCTTCAAAACTTGCATTATCTTTTCCATAAGCTATATTTTCCTTTATAGTACCATTGAAAAGCCAGGTATCCTGTAAAACCATTCCAAACAGTCTTCTTAAATTGTGTCTTTTTATTTCTCTTATATCTATACCGTCAATGGTTATCCTTCCACCCTGTATTTCGTAGAATCTCATTAAAAGGTTAACAAGGGTGGTTTTACCTGCTCCTGTTGGACCGACGATAGCAATTGTTTGACCGGATTTTACATCCACATTAAGATCTTCGATAAGCTTTTTATCAGGCACATAACTGAAATAAACATGTTCGAATTTAACGTTACCATCTGTGTGCAACAACTCAACCGCATTTTCAGCATCAGGAATTTCTTCTTTTTCATCTAACACTTCAAAAACCCTTTCCGCAGAGGCAATAGTTGATTGCAACAAGTTGAATATACTTGCAACTTGGACAATTGGCTGGGTGAACTGCCTTGAATACTGTATAAACGCTTGGATATCTCCGATCTCTATCATTCGTTTAGTTACAAACACACCACCAACAACCGCAACAATTATATATCCCAGATTGCCGATAAAATTCATAATTGGCATGATTATTCCCGACATAAACTGCGCCTTCCAGCTTGATTGGTACAATTCTTCATTAAGTACTTCGAACTTTCCGATAGATTTTTCTTCAAAATTGTACGATTTTACTATGACATGACCACCATACATTTCCTCGACATGACCGTTCAACTTCCCAAGGGAAGCTTGCTGTTGCTTGAAATACTTCTGAGATCTTTTCGCTATGAAAATAGTAGAAAAGATGCTCAGCGGTAAAGTCGCAATTGTTACCAGAGTTAGCAAGGGACTTATGGTAAGCATCATTATTATTACACCTACAATAGTTATTACGGCAGAAACCACCTGTATTAGACTCTGCTGAAGTGTATTGCTTATATTATCGATATCATTGGTAACTCTGCTCAGAATATCTCCATGTGATCTTGAATCATAGAATTTCAATGGTACTTTTGTCAATTTCTCCATAACTTCTTTTCGCATTCTTCTGACAGTTTTTTGAGTCACTCCAACCATTATGTATTGTTGTAAATAATTGAAAAGAGCACTTAAAACATACATTACAGTAAGAGTCATCAATATTTTCCCCACATATCCAAAATCTATGTGAGCATTGGGAATTCTCAACATTTTCGCCATGACACCTTGAAATACTCTAGTTATAGCCTTTCCAAGGATTTTGGGAGCTAAAATGTTGAAAACAGTAGCCGTCACTGTCAGAGCTAAAACAATGATTATCCATATACTATGAGGCTTCAAATATTTTATTAATCGCTTTAAAGTACCTTTGAAATCCTTCGGCTTTTCAAGTGTTAGTGCCAATGGACCCTGGCCTCTTGGACCAAATCCACCTCTTCTTGTGCCTTTTCTTTCTTCATTACTCATGCTATCTCCTCCTCTGATAACTGTGAGAAGACTATTTCTCTGTATACTTGGCAAGTTTGCATCAATTCTTTGTGAGTACCTATTCCTTCTACTTTTCCATCTTTTAAGACTATTATCTGTTCTGCATTCATTATGGTTGCAACACGTTGTGAAACGATTATTACTGTGGAGTCTTTTGTATATTCTCTCAAAGCCTTCCTGACTTTGGCGTCTGTTTTGAAATCAAGTGCAGAGAAGGTATCGTCAAAAAGATATATCTCATTTCTTCCAGCTATTGCTCTTGCAATTGAAATTCTTTGCTTCTGACCACCTGATAGATTCGTTCCACCCTGTGAAACAATTGAATTTAAACCTTCTGGCATTTTCTGAGCAAATTCCATTACCTGAGCAATCTCTGCTGCTTTCAAGATATCACTTTCCGTTATTTCATCTCTTCCAAAACTTATGTTTTCTTTAATAGTTCCGGAAAACAGAAAAGCCTTTTGAGGTGCATAACCTATCCTGTTTCTTAGCTCTTTTTGGGGTATGTCTTTAACATTAACACCGTCTATCAAAACTTCGCCAGATTCTACATCATAAAATCTCATTATCAGATTCAATATAGTGGTTTTACCCGAACCTGTGTTACCAATTATAGCCGTAGTTTTACCTGGAAGCGCTTTGAATGAAATGTTGGACACAGCAGGTTCTTTTGCACCAGGATATCTGAAAGTCACATTCTTAAATTCAACTATTCCCTTCTTCTCAGGAATTACAGGTTTATCAGTTTCTTTTATCTCCGGTTCGATTGCTAAAACTTCATTTATCCTTTCAGCAGAAGCTGATGCCCTTGGAAGCAGTACGAATATTATTGACATCATCAAAAATGAGAACATGATTTGCATTACGTACTGAATTACCGCCATCAAGTCTCCTATTTGAAGAGCATTATTATCGATTCGTTTAGCTCCAAACCACACGATAGCGATAGTTGTGAGATTTATAATTACAAGCATAAGAGGAAAAACAAGTGCGACAAATCTGTTAACCTTTAATGCCGTTTCGGTCAGATCGAAATTTGCTTCGTTGAATCTATTTTTCTCGTATTCTTCTTTTCCGAATGCCCTTATAACCCTGACCCCCGTTAAGTTTTCACGCAAAACAAGATTTAATCTATCTATCTTCTTCTGCAAAGATTTGAACATCGGTAGGGCTTTCCTGGCTATAAGAATTATTACCAATAACAAAGTTGGGACTGAGACAAGAAGGATCATGGTCAACTTTGCATCTTTAGAAATAGCCATTATTATTCCACCAGTAGCCATTATAGGAGCCATTATCACCATTCTAAAAATCATAAAGACAGCTTGCTGAATCTGCGTAACATCATTTGTTGTTCGAGTTATAAGTGAAGCAGTGCTGAATTTATCAATTTCATGAAGTGAAAAATTCTCAACCTTTTTG
>JARRBB010000038.1 GCA_029981435.1 Thermotogaceae bacterium
GTGCTCTGGCGGCGGAACGGAAGGAAAACTCTTCTGGTCTACGAGTCATCACGGGTTGAAGCGGGAAGCCATGACTTCTATAAGTCATGGTAGTTCACATTATTTTTTCAAAGTCCTTCGAAAGTGCATAAAAGGCTTTTGGAGATCTTTCCTCTGTTTCAAGTGAATCTTCAAGTTTTCGTAGTAATTCTTTCTGCCCCATTTCAAAGGATATGGCACTGAAAAGACCTCTTTTATTTATATCTTTCATGAGTTTTTTTGCCTTCGATTCACTCGATACTTCGTTGAATTTAAGATAATAGAACAGAATTTCAAGGTATATGGATGCAACTTTTATTTCTTTAAGAAGGCCTTTTTCCGCGAGTGTTTTTAGATATTCTTTGTAGTTTTTGGCAGACTTGAAAAATTCTTTCGATACTTTGTCAAGGTTCCATTCAATATCACCAAACTGGAAAGTTTTCATCGAAAATTGTGTTCCAAACTCTCCAATACTGTGTCCTGATAGTACTCCAATGAAATCTCCTGTGTTGTACTCTCTGAAATTCGTCAATTTCACTCCACAGCACTTCGAACAGACTGCACCGTTTCCATTTTTACAGGTTACGGGACTTCTCAAAATTAATTCTTCAATGTTTTTGAGTTTGTCGATATTTTCGTAAGTGATCAAAATCCAGTCATCTTCTTTAGATAGTTTTATATATCTTCCAAGTATCAGACGTTCCAGTGGAATCTCGGATTTTTTGAGCAGTTCTAAATCACTTTTTGAGAATTTTATACCTTCGTCGGTTGAACAATCTTTTTTGTCTATTCTTAAGGGATAGAGGAATTCTACAAGTTTTCTTGTGAAGTATCCTGCTTGTGCAACGTGCAGTTTTTTATCCAACATAGATTTTCTTCCGCGAACTGCAAGTGATGTTTTAAAATCATCAGAATTTATTCCAAGATATATGGAAGGTTCTACACCTTTTCCAAAGCTCGTTTTAATATTTTTACCATTTATTTCTATTTCTTCAGCCATTTGTTTGAAATTAACATCTTTTCCTCGTGCTTTGGATTCTTTCACGTAGGTTATATCACCAGAAGATTTGGCAGCTTCTTCAAAGGATATGCTTAAATTTTCTTCAGTTGCCCATTTCAGCATGTCATGTTGCCAATTTAAAAGTTTGGTTGCTATTTCATTTTTAGGTGTGTTCAGTATCAAGTTTATCAGCTCTTCAGTAGTTTTATTTTTATCTTTTCCAGATTTTTTATAATTTCCAAAGGCTATGTCCTGTCCTATTGAAAGTAAAAGTTCACCGTTTCCGGCTTTAAAAAGATTGTTTGATGGAAGCATGCTTTCCAATTCAGCCTTCACTTTGGGATCATCTTGAGAAACTGGATAATAAACTGCCATTGTATCACCATCGAAATCGGCTGCAAAGCCTTCGCACAGCATTATCGGTAATCCGATAGTGTGATGTTCCCAGAACAACGGATAGAAACTCTGAATGTTATGGAGATGCAAAGAAGGTTGACGATTTAAAAGAACCATTATTTCCTTTTGCTTTGATATCTCAGTTGCACGGTGAGATAGTTTCTTTCTGATACCTTGATTACCAATAAGAAGCTCTCTCAGCTCTTTTTTGGATGGTTTTATAATTCCAAATGCAACTGCAAAATCTATAGGTAAGTAAACATGTTCTATATCGATATCAGTTGCGGGCACTATAACTGCTCTGCCTGAATAGTGTATTCTTCTTCCAAGCATGTATTTTCTCACGAATGAATCTTTTGAAAGAAGTCGTATGTTGTTGAGTTTGTTGTAGAGACCCTTTGTGATTTTCACTCTGGTTTTTATTTTTTTGTTTTTTATATCTATGGAAATACTGTAAGCTTTTTTGTTTTTAGATGTTTCATACTGGAATATTTCACGGAATTTGTCGATGTATTTTTCGTATTCTTTCCAGTTTTTCAGATTTGTCCTTGAGAACAGACCAATGAGATTTTTGGAGTTATGGTCAAAAAGCGTCCAAAATTCCATTTCTCCAATTCTCTGACCACCATCGTTTTTCTTTCCTTTGTAAGGTTGGAAGGTGATATCGGATATTCTCGTTTTTGAAATCACGTGTAATTTATCTCTAACGCAATGGTCAAGTCTCACAAAATACTGAAAGCCGACAACAGCTTCTGTCTCTTTTCCGTTTTCAAGAATAACTCTATGTTTTTTGTAATTTTTTAGCTTGTCAGAATCAACTTTTTCGAATGCCTTTCCCTCATTTATTCCAACCATGGATCCCTGAGTTTCGAGAAGCTGTCCAAGATTCATTCGAGTTATAATTCCAAATGGACTGAGTATGATATCAAGGGGTCTTTTTTCTCCGTTGATGTATGTGTAAGGCATTTTTTCATCTGGAATTATTCTTGAGACAACCCCTTTGTTGCCATGACGGCCTGTCAGTTTATCACCAACTTCAAGAGGTCTTTCAACTTCCAACAGAAGCTTTATTTGCAGTTTACTTTTTCTGTCCTTTTTCAATTCAGTCGATTTTTCAGGCGGATACGCTTGATATATTACTGACAAAGCTTTTGTCAAATCGCTCTTCAAGGTCCCAGGATACGGAATATCGTAAAGATATGTTGTTTTCTCACTTATTAGTTTTTCATTCGTTTGGATTATCATGGTCCTTTCAACAAGTTTATCTTTGGGACAGACTCTGTCACCATTTTTCTTGAAGAATTTGTACACGATTTTCATTTTATTATTTTCATCCGTTATAACTATGCTGTTGTTTTTAAAATCGATTGTATAGGGATATCCGAGAAACACATAATCCTCTATTTTCAACTCTTCATCACGTTTAACCGTCATTTTTTCTGCAAAACTCTGCGATACAACTATTCCATCTTCAAAATTCAGGCCGTGATACAGAAGATAGCCGACCAGTGCGTTAACACCAAAATCGATGTTCAGATCATTTTCAACACCTGCTTTGACAAATGGGGGTTCTGATTTTACAACCTTCAAAGCCTGCTTCAAATTTTTTCCGCCCATCATTGCTCTGACGGAATCAGAATGATGCATAAAAGGAACAGAACGTGATGAAAGACTTAAAAACTTTTGAGGATTGTTAGAGGAAGCCGGAAGTATTTCAAGTTTTTCTGGTGAGTATTTCGCATCACAAGCCATGAAATAGACAATCCCCATACTCATAGACTCAGGAGCTTCGAGCAAATCTACTCTACCTAAATGCGAAGGATGTTGATATCTGAAACTTTCTGGAACTTTGCTCCCATGATACACAACTTTTCTCAGATTAGACTCTCTCAAAAGAACGTTGTCTTTTTCAAGAGGATAAAGAATAGGAACGTTTATGTATCTGGGTTTTTTATCACTTTTCAAGCACAGTAAGGTTATCTGATTACCTATTTTGAAAGTTGATAGACCGTTATGAAGACTTTCGATTCCATGAGTTATGTTTTGGTATATTTTCAGAGCTTTAAAGAGAAAATATCCGGGTATAACCCAGAATTTATCGAGATCAGATTCTTTAACACCTTCTTCTATAAAGGCTCTTTTTTCAACCAGAACCAGAGGAGAGAAATATTCATCATCATTGTATTTGTAAACACCTTTTCTATCAGGAAGAAGAGATAGGAACTTCAATTCCGTCTTATCGTTGTCTTTGGTTTTAAGTAATATAGTTATCAGGTAAAGGTTTTTCGGTTCTTGTGTTTCAACGATATCTTTCAGTTCTATGGAATTTTCTTCGAAGTATTCAGGGTAGTAATCTGCAAGAAACAACGACATTCCTTCGAATATTTTTTCAGGTTTGTCGATAAAAACCACTATAGTCCCCTCCCCATATTTGTCATTCCAAAGAGCATGATGATGAGAAATCTTAAGATCCCTCGCATTCGCTCGGGATGACAATTTTATGATGCCATTCCGAGGGGACGAGGAATCTTATTTTTTCAAATGACCTGTTCTTTCAATCAGTTTCATCAACAAAAAATGGTATATCAATCAGGATATTGCGTTTTTATTTTTAATTCTAACATGTTTAAGTGCAATTTCAAAAAAGTGTGTGTAAAAACATGAAACTTTTTGAAAAGGAGGATGGATATATGGATGAGAAGTACTTGTTTAAGAAAACTCGTTATGAGTATCAGCTGATCTCAAGCTTTATCGACCCCTTTACAGGAGCTATCATTTCGCCAATGTTCATTGAAACACCTAAAAATGATCTTAAGGAGATAATCTCTGAAAAGTGGGAAAGACCAAGGTGGCATTATTTCACTAACAACTTTTACATATCATCCTACATATGTCCAAAATGCTATTCCTTGTTATTCAAAACAGTATTTCTGGAAGATTATCCTATACATACCACCGATGGTATCAAACGTATCCCAAGAATCTTCACTTGTGGTGAATGTTTCAGTTTTCATGCGCCTGAACCGGGTTATAGGCTTGCAGATAACAATGGATACATCCTTGAATTTGATGATCAGATTAGTTATGAAGAGTTCTTATATGAGCTCGACAAATATGGCTCAACAATAGGGAGACGAGGCACGATTGATAATTCGAAATATTAAAAAGTGTGTGTATAAGTTTGAGGCTATAAAACATTCTATATTAGGAGGTATTTGAATGAAAAAACTTTTAGTATTCGTTCCTGTTGTTATGGCTTTCTCATTTTTTATATTCGTTATCAGTGGCTGTGGCGGAGTGAATCTGAACTATTTGCCGCCGGAAGATTATGACATGCAAACCTTAAGAGTTAACGCAGACTTTGAAGTGGAAGTTGCAACAGGTGTTTACTGGGTTCCAGCTGTAGCTCTTGGAAAACCGAATTTGACAAAAGCAGATCTGGAAGCTCTTGTTGGTGCAACACCCGAAGTTCTACAGGAAAGTATAGACACTCTGTACGAAGCGCTCATGTTTCTATCGATAGCAGATTTTAAACCTGATAGCGATAACATAAGAATCTTTGAAAATGTTGGTGGACATACAGTTGATTGGGAACATCACAAACCCGGATATTTGAGCGTTGTTACTAACAAAGGCTGTTGTGCTTCTATAACCAACTGGCTTTTATATCTTCTCAAGGATGACTACGAAGAACTTGGAATGGTTGAAATAGCAATGAAAGATGGTAGTGGACATGGATTTAATTACATAAAACACAATGGAAAATACTATTTTGTTGATTTAACGCATTACAGAAATGATGCACTTGAGCTTGGAGCTGCACCTATAGAATCAGGAAATCTTGAAGATTATTATCATTCAGATTATTTATATGGACCTATTCGTATGGCGGAAGATCCTAAAGATTTCGCAGACTATTTTGTTGGTACAATCAAATCACATTCGGGTGATATTGCATTTTTCATGATAGATACTTTTCCAACAGCACCACCTGTGGGTAACTATACAGATACGACCACACATGAAAGGCTTTATCCGATATCATGTCAGGCATCAATGACGATTCTTTTCGATTCTGGTGATTTGATCATTGACTTTATACAGGCACCTACACAGTATCCCGAAGAATGGGAACCTTATAATTATAGATGGTAACAGAAAGAACCGATAAAAAAGTGTGTGTATAAATTCGGGGGCTTTGCCCCCCCTTTTTTTGACTTTTTTTAAGGAGGAGATAAAATTGGAAAATATCGGTTTTGAAATTATGTCTTTCTTTGAAGGTGGCGAAATCACTGTGGTAAAATCCACAAGATTTGTAGAAGTATCTGGCAAAATATATCGGGTTGATGAAATATCTAAATTTTTAAATGAAAAACTTCTGGATGTTAAAGTTTTCATGTATGATAATTCTTGTGAAGATGAACCTTTGAATGTTTTGTTAGACAAGGAGGAAAATCTAAATGGTTAAAAAAGAATACTATTCTGTTTTTGAATTCATAGACGAAGTCGACGTTGTTGTGAACACCATAAACACAAAAGGATATATGGGAAAAGGCCTTGCGTATGAATTTGCAAGATGGTTTCCAGAGATGGAAGAAAAATATATAAATGAATGTAAGCAAGGGAAAATTAAACCTGGGGATCTCTGGGCTTGGGAAACAAAGGAAGGGAATAAAAAAATTGTTGTGGCAAACATTGCCACTAAGGATGACTATAAGCTTCCGTCAAAGATTGAATACGTTGAGAAAGGATTAGAAAATCTGTATAAATTCATGCTTGAAAACAATTTCAAGACGGCTGCTCTACCACCTTTAGGTGCGGGACTCGGAGGCTTGAATTTCAGAGAAGTTGAAGAAATGGTTTTCAAAAAATTTGAAAATTTCGATGGTGAGATTATATTCGCAGTTGATAAAAAAGTTGGGCCAAAAGAAGAGGAAGCTTTAGAGAGATTGAAAGAAAGCGTTGAAAAATTGAAAGAAAGTTCATTCTATCCTCAAGAGTTGGAAAAAATTAGACCTTTTCTACTTAAAGTAAATGAAGGTTTTAAATTCAGAAGGTTCAGAGATTTGAAAACGTTGAAGGGTATTGGAAGTAAAAAATATGAAAAGTTGCTGAATTATTTTTGGAAGAAATATATCTTCTCTAACTGATTGACCAAAATACTTCACACCTCCTTGTGTCATATATAAAACCTTAAATATTCTTCTTCCTTTTACCTTTCTATCGGGGAGCTGCAACTGCAGCTCCCCTCTTTTTTGAAAAACCAATGTATGTTTCATCCCGAATGAATGTGAGGGATCTTAAGATTCCTCATTACTTTCATTCTTTAGAATGACATTATGAAACTATCATCCTGAACGTGTGCGAAGATTCTCTTTCAAATGCCAATAAGGAGTATCCTCTATCTCAAGAACAATAAGACTTTTGATGTTTTTCAATACTTTTAGTTAGCAGAACCTTTGAAAAAAGGGAGGTGATATCGTAAATGGCTACTCTAATTTCCTTAACAAAAGGAGCTGAAAGTATGAAAGATAAATCTCCAAAGAATTTTCTTGATAAAAAAGGTATAAAAAGATTTTACTATATAACGTCTTTAGGAAATATCCCAAGCATACTGAAACTTGGTATATTGTCAAGGAACGCCGCAACTAAGGCAAAAATAGGATTTACGGACATTTCGGACTTGGATGTTCAAGAAAGAAGGAAACAATATCACAATTATGTTCCACTTTTTTTCAATCCAAAAAACAGAATGCTGTTCAGAGTACAGAATGAAGCTAAAAATGAAATCGCGATTTTAGAAATATCAAATTCCGTAATCGAAAAACCTGGAAGTCTTGTAAGCGATATTAACGTTGCAAAAGATAATCATACGGTATATGAAGCACACAACGTTGAATGGCACGGTGTGTTGAATTTCAAACTATTGAATAAAAGAGACATATATCTTGGTGGACTATCAAAATTTGAAAAGGATCAGCTACAGGCTGAGGTACTCATCAAAGAAAAGGTAGAACCTAAATACGTGAAGGGAATTGTTTTGATCGATTCGAAATACAAAAAAGCCATTCCTAAAGATTATCAGGGTTTGATAAAAATAGATAAAAATCTGTTTTTTGATATTCATTCAACAAGCGGTAGAAAGGGTGTGATGGGTAAAAAAAGATGTCCAAAATGTGGTGAAATACATTACGACGATGAAACTGAATGCGATTGTGGATGGGTTTTTTATAAAAAAGAATGTCCACGTTGCGGAACACTTATCGACGATTATAGACTTTTCTGTCCTTTCTGCGATTGGAAATTTCGACTTTAATCTTACTTTCGATATTGAAACTTTTTTGAAAAAGATATCCCACCATTGATTAGAATCTTTCTTTCTGTTTGAAATTATATATTCGCTTTGTTTTGTATTCCATTTTTTTAAAGATTTCTGCTGATGGAAAATCTTGAATTTCGAAATGGAGAACGGAGATAGTGTTAACTAATAGTGATAGTTGATAAATACGATTTAGAGTCTGAGATAAAAGAGAAAATTACTCGTTGTAAAACCCAATGTATGTGTCATCCCGAACGAATGTGAGGGATCTTAAGATTCCTCGTCACTTTGTTCCTCGGAATGACATTATAAAATTGCCATCTCAAACGAATTCGATGTTTACATCATTCAAATGCTTCATGGGGTGTTCCCTATTTCAAGAATAATGAAGTTTTAATGTTTTTCAATACTTCTAATTAACAGAATCAAAAAAGAGATTGGAGGTATTAACTTGGGATTTCTACTTTTTCTTTTGGTAATTTTTCTGATTTATAAATTCTTTTCATGGATATTAGGAGGTGATGATATTAAAATCGAAGTGAAGACGAGCAAAGCCAATGATTCAAAAACCGCTTCTTTGAAAAAAGATAAGGATAATAACGTTGAAACTGCTGTATTAGTTGAGGAAAACCCGAGAGAAACAAAGCTTGAAAATCTTCCAGAAAAAATATCTGATGAAGAAACACTCATATCCGTAACTCAAGAAGTTTGTCAAGATGATTCTCTCGAAAAATCAAACGAATTCTCACAAGATGCAGAAAAAACTATTGATTTAGAACAAATTGAAATTGAAGATAAAATTGAAAACGATTTCTTTGAGACTGTTGAACTCGATAAAGCTTTGGACTTTGAAACTCATGAAACACACCAAAAAACAAGAGAAATTGAAAAACCCAAAGTCTCCTCCGATATCTATGAACAGCTGTACTCAATTGTTATGGAAAAGAAGGGTTATCTTTTACACGTAACGGAATTCAAAAACATTCCAAGTATACTCAAACATGGAATATTGTCTCAAAACAAGTTAGAAGAGAAGAAAATTACACCAAGCTATATAACAGACGATTTATCGAAAAATCTGGACAGCAAGAAAGGTACTCAGGATTATGTAAAATTATCTTACAGTGAATATTACGATATGTATTCTGGTGTCATACATTATGAAAGACTCAGAAATCCTTCAATAATAAAAATAGACCCCAGAATCATACTTGATAAAAAAGATGAGCTGCTTTTCTCGAATAAAAATTCAACCAAAAGCGACGCAAAAATAGGCAATCTGACTGAAATATTTCCTAAATTGAATTTTGAAAAAATATACAAAAAACCAAGAAATTTTCAAGAAAAATCACATTTAAAAGAATACAATCAGGCAGAAATAATGGTGAAAGATGTGATACCTACAGAATATTTCATTGAGATAATCCTCCCAGAAAACAAAAAAGGAAAAGTTGCTATACCTGAAGGTATCAAAGTTAGTTATGGCAACACAACGAGTATGTTGTACAAAAAATTTCCAAGGAGTTGAAATTTATGGCAAGAAGAAATGTGTTTTTATCAGGAAATGGTAAAAGATATGTTAAAATTGTTAGTGTGGATTTCAAATGGATTAAAGGTCTTTCAATAAAGCAAAAGAGAGAAAACATAAAATCACTGCATGAAAGTTTTAAAGCTACACATCCGAATGTTAGAATCCTCGAGATCTCCACTAAATCCGAGGAACCACTTGGAAAAAATTTGAGTTCAATGAATTTGAAAATAAATCTGTCAGTTTTACTAAAAAACTTCGAAGAAGTGAAAGAAAAATATAGCTTGGATAGAAACATTTTCCATGTTGAAAACGTGTTTCAAAGCTGCAAAGTATTCGAAAATGGTGGACCATATTACGATCTGCTGATTAAAAAACCTACCACGATAAAAAAAGATCAGCGATTGAGAGAGTCTGGAAAACTTGTAGAATTCAATCTATTTGGAGATAGCTGGCCGCTAAAACCTGAAACGGCTTTTTATGATTGGTTATATATCAATGCAGTTCTTCAATACAAAGAACTGTTTGAAAGAGTGGTTGAGTATGATGCTTTCACAGATATAGAATTCAATCCTAAACGATCGAAAAATTGTCAGGCAAGAGCAGCTGCAATGCTTGTATCACTGTACAGACAATCTGAAATATCTTTAAAAGATGATTTTATCGATAAAGAGAGGTTTTTGAGATTTTACACGCAAGAGATGACACTTTTTAATCAAGGAGGTGAATAAGGTGGGATTTCTTGACGCGGTCTATACTATCGGAAAAACTTATTCTAAGACAGGTAGCTTTGAATATACGGATTATCTGTCACTTCCGATGGATCCTAACAAGGCTGTCAAGGTCATAAGAATACACCTTGAAGTTGAGGATGTCAATGAGATACCGCTTAAAATCAAAGCAGTTTCGAAGGTAAGTTTGTCAGATTATATGAGTGGTGATTTAGATGAAACAGAGTGGAAAGAGAGATTCCTTTATAGGGAACCACCTGGATCTAACACGATGTGGCGCTATACACCCATACACAAGATTGGAAAACCAAAGAAAAACGAAGAAGAAAACCTTAAAACAATTACTGACAGTATAGAAAAGATCAAAACGACGATCTTGAATGATCTGGAAAGCAGTGGGTATATATCAGAAGGTAGCACCGAAGTAATTTTGAACTATTTGAAAGATAATACTGATGAAATTCTCAAACTGTTCAACGATACCAAAAGTTCGTACATCATCGTTTTTGGAATTGAGTGGAACGCTGATTTTCTGTATCCTGGACAAGTAAAAGCATTCAGAGAATACTTCACTTCCAAATTAAAAGATAAGCTTGAAACTTCTAAAGGAAAAAAAGGTGAATCCAACATCGAAAACTGTAGTTTTTGTAGTAAAGCTGACAGTACAGGTAATTATTCGAATTTGGCAGAAGTTTTCAAATTTGCCACTTTCGATAAACCATCGTTCATACCTGGCACGTTAAAAAAGAACTCTTTGAAGGTTTTTCCAATATGTTCTGAATGTCTGCGATATTTTTTAAATGGTGTAACCTCGATTGAACGAAATTTCTCAGAAAATCGTGTGATACCTAAAATCAACATTTGGGTGATTCCGGAAATGTTCGATAATTCCCAAAACAAACTTGATAGATCTTTGAAAAAACTGGCTAAAAAATACATTTCAGAAGATCAGCATGAAAGTGAAGAAAGACTTATAGAAGATATGACAAATCCGGAAATCTGGGAAGACGAACTTTCGACTATGCTCCTTCACATTCTTTTTATAGAACCTAACAACGCTCAACGTAGAATTTTACACATGGCTGAAGATGTTCCACCAACACACATAAGAAACCTTTCAAAACTTTTAAATGAGATGCTTAAAAGATTTGGTGAAGTGCTTATAAAAAACTCTAAGATGTCTTTATCTTCGTTCTTCAGTCTTATATACAGAACTCTTCAAGATCTTTCAGGAAAAGCAGACAATGACAAAGAGATGATGAAAGACTATGCGATCGGAATAATTGCAAAACTTTTGAACAAAGAGAGTGTGAACATTAGAGAATTCAAGAATCTTACAATACACAGATTACCCGGTATCATCTATTCACAGGATAACAGAGGAGTGAACTTCGCGAAAGATTTGATAAATAGAGTTCAATTCATTCTTGAGTTCCTTTCCAAATACAACTTGGAGGTGGTTAGAGGATGAATTTAGATTTTTTCAATGATTTTTCTGATAGTTACCTGAAAACTAACGAAGGGAAGGGGGTTTTTCTGGCCGGTGTTGTTCTTGGAATGGTCGCAAAAGGTCAGGTTCAAAAATCTGGTGGAAAGATCGAAGATTCTCCGCTTTTCAAACAGTTGAATTTTGGTAAAATGTCACTTAAGGATTTGAAAAGACATCTTTCGAGGGTACCGGATCTTTTGAAGGCTTACGATATCAATTATTCCGAATTCATAAAGGCATTGTTAGCGCAGGTTGGCGAATATCTTTTCAAAAGCCCTTCAAAAGAACTTGGAGTTGATGGTAATTTTACTTTCGCATTAGCGTTTTTGAATTGTAGTGACTATTTCTGGGGGAAAATATTTCCAAAGAGGGAGGTAGAAGAAAATGTTCAGCAGTAGGAAAGAACTCCTTTTTGTATATTCTGTTAAAGATGCCAATCCAAACGGTGATCCTTTAAATGCCAATCATCCAAGATATGATGACGAAACACAGCAAACTTTGGTTTCCGATGTGAGAATAAAAAGAACTGTGAGAGATGAATTTTTGAGAAAAAACCATGATGTTTTCATCGATGGAGAACCAAAAACTTTGAACAACAGAATCAAGGAATTGAAAGAAAAGCTTGGAACAGAATCTTCAGAAGAAACATTGAAGAAATGTATCGATACAAGACTTTTTGGTGTTACCTTTGCACTTGGTAATGATTCATTTGCCTGGACAGGCCCGGTTCAATTTAAATGGGGCAGATCTCTTCACAAGGTAAAAGTTGAGTTTGTTCAGGGAACAGGTGCATTTCTCTCAAAGGAAACAAGTGAACAAAGGACCATAAGAAACGAATACAAAGTGCCGTTTGCTTTGATTGCAACTTACGCAATTGCAAATGAAAACGCATCCAAAACCACAGATGCAACAGATGAAGATTTCAAAGCATTGGTGAATGCTCTATGGGATGGCACGAACAACCTCGTTACTCGAAGCAAAACCGAACATCGTTCGAGATTTTTAATGGTAATAGAATACAACGATGACTACAACAACCACATCGGAAGCCTTGATGAAAAAGTTTTGATAACAAAACCTGATGGAAGTAAGTTTACAGAAGATGAAGAGCTTTCAATAAGAAAAATGGAAGATCTTACACTGGATATTACAAAGATAGTCGAAAAGATACCAGTACAGAGCGTTAAAAAGGTATCTGTCTACAAAGACAGTGATACTAAAGTTAAAGGAATTGAAGAATTAAAAGAAAAACTGGGAGATGGAAAGATTGAATTGATAATCAGATGAAAGTGAGTTGATAACATGTTTGAAAACAAGGTGGTTGTTTTCGATGTTTCATCGAGTATTGCTTTGTTCAGAAAACCTTACACCACCACTTCTTCAGTTTCCTACATGATACCTCCACCAACGACAGTTGCAGGATTGATCGCCGCGGTTCTTGGATTTGATAATGGAGCCAGTGAAAAAGGATATTTTGCGAAATATTGGAATAAACTGAAAGGATGCCAGATAGCTTTGAGAATACTGAATCCTGTGAGATGGTTTAGAACTGCTATAAATCTTCAAAAAACTAAAGACCCACAAAAATCTCCAAGAATACAAGTAAAGCATCAATTCTTAAAAGAGCCAAAATACAGAATTTATTTCAAAGGACCAATTTCAGAGAAATTGGAAGAACATTTGAAGAACCAGAGATATGTGTTTACTCCGTATTTGGGTGTGGCTTATGCACTTGCAAATATAGAATACATCGGAACTTTTGAAGAAAAAGACGTTGAGGAGCAGGAAACTTTCGTTCACAGTGTTGTGCCAAAGCAGGATGCATATATAGATTTCTCTAAAACACCCTATGTGCATAAGGATATTTTTCCTTTTGAGATGGATGCGGAAAGGACAATAACAAAAACTGTGAATGTTTTTTACACAACCACTCCCAAACTCTCAATCTATATAACAAACGGGTTGGATATAGGAGTGAAAGAAATTGGAAATGAAAGAATTGTTTGGTTTGATGAATGGTAAGTTGAGTCATCCAGATAAGTCTTTAAAAGATCATTCTGAAGGTGTTCTAAAGAAAATAAAAGAGATAGTTGAGTTCCACAACATCGAAATTCCTTATGAAACAATGGCAATTACCCACGATATAGCGAAAGCACATCCGTTATTTCAAAAATCTCTTTTCGGTGGCAAAAAATTTCCTCACTCTGAACTATCATCGTTGATAACGCTTACTTTATCAAAAGATGTACTCCAGGCCGAAGTTGTCAGACGGCATCATTCGCATCTGGTTGGATACAACGATATAACCAAATTTTTGAACAACATCGATATTTTTGAAAATTCTCAAAAACTCAAAGATTTCACAGATTTTGAAATACTTACAGAAAAAGAGCTGCGAAAACTGTGTGTAAAATTTGAGAGAACTTATTGTCCCGATGAAGATAATCCTGCCTATGATTTGTGGTTTAAACTCAGAACTATGTATTCTTTGTTGATAACAGCCGACAGACTTGATGCTATAGGAGCCTCCAGAGCGGGTCTGAGAAAGTTCGAATACAACGCAAAAAAATTCGAAGATTATTTGAAAAACCTTCCACAAAATAAACTTTCTTCTTGGAGGAACGATTTGAGATTGAAAGTAATTGAAAAAATAGAAAGTTTGGATGGAGGCTCCATTTTTACTTTGACTTTGCCAACAGGTGCTGGGAAAACACTCATAGGGCTTCAAGGTGCTTCAATAATCACAAATAAGTTCAACAAGAAGACACTCATATATGTTTTACCTTTCATAAGTATAGTTGAACAGGTCGTCAGTGTTGCAAAGAATATATTCGATGATGTCCAGGAAGACCATTATCTTGTCAGTTATCAAAGCAATAATGGAAAAGAATATGATCTAAGTCCAATTCAGAAATTTGTTTCAACCTTCAGGTACTGGTATTCTCCGATTGTTGTGACAACGATGGCAAAATTATGGGAAGTTTTCTATTCGCCTTATTCTAACGACACGATGAATTTTCACCGTCTGAAAGACGCAGTCGTTATACTCGATGAACCTCAGAGTTTAAGGGCGGATCTTTGGTTGGGATTTGGTAAAACTATCGAATATCTTTCGCAGAAATTTGGAACTGTATTCATTCTAATGACAGCCACTCAACCGAAAATTTCAAAAGGCTTGGAAATAGCTCCGAAAACTTCATTCCCAAAATCCCGTCATAGATATCACTACCTGAAAGATATCGAAAGAACTGAAGATCTATTCAGACTTATAGAAAAAGACAAAAACAATTTGATAATAATGAACACACGAAAAATGGCATTGAAAACATACTATGAACTTAAAGAACATCTGAAAGAACCGGTTTATTTTCTCTCAACATGGGTGATACCAAAACAAAGAAGAGAAGTTATAGAGAAAATAAAAAGACTCGAAAAAAGCGATCTTCCCAGAAATCTCATCTCCACGCAGGTCGTTGAAGCTGGAGTGGATATAGATTTTGAACGTGTGATAAGGGATATCGCACCATTTGATAGTATCGTTCAGGCAGGTGGAAGATGCAATAGAAACATGAAAAACGAAACAGGGGAAATTTACATCGTGAATCTTAAAAATGAACACAATCATCTGATCGCAAATTACGTTTATGATCAAGTTTCTCTTGAATGTACCAAAGAAATCTTTGAAATTGAAACTGAACTTGACGAATCGAAAATCCCTGCTGTGCTTGAGAGATATTACACAGAGCTTTTCAAAAGAAGAAAACAAAATCTTTTGTGGAAATCAATCGGCGAAGGAGAATGGGGAGATTACGAGAGTTTGTATGAATTGCGAGGTTTTCAAGAAGCAACTGTTTTTGTCGATATCGATGGAAGAGTCGGTGAACTCTTTGAGAAATTGAATGAACTTGAAAGCAATCTTGAGAATCTCGATTTGAAAAGATCAATCTGGCGTGAACTGGAACAGTATGCGATAAATGTTCCAATTAAAGAACTTGAAAATTGGAAAAGGGGAAAATCTCAAATATTTATAGACAACACCGAACCGTTGATAGAAGAATTAAGCATTGGAATCTGGAAGATAAACAGAAAAGGAATAGGAAAGATATACGATATCGAATGTGGTTTCATACCTTACGAATTTGAAAATGAAGGTGATTTTGAATGGTAGATGACCCAATAACAGGATATTCAGTGCTTGCCTATGTTCATTGTAAAAGAGAAGCCTGGCTTGTTTTAAGACGTTTCGTCCCAGAACAGGAAAATCCATACATCGAACTCGGGAGATTTTTGCACAGAAATTCATACAAAAACAAAGGTTACAAAGAAGTTGAACTTCCTGGAGCAAAAATAGATTTGATATGGAAAGAAAACAACTGTACCATAGTTGGAGAAATAAAAAAATCTACGCGCTCCGTTGATGGAGCGCGTATTCAACTTTTATTTTACCTCAAGCTTTTGAAAGAAAAAGGCATAAATGCAACTGGACAGATTCTGATTCCTCAAGAAAGAAAAAGACTAACAGTTGAGTATGACGAAAAAGCAGAAGAAGAGCTTCAAAAGGTTATAGATGAATTAAGGCATTTGCAGTACGAAAACAAACCACCGAAACCAGTCTGGATTTCCAAATGTTCAAAATGTGGCTTTGCGAATTTTTGTTGGGCTGGTGAATGATATGGATCCGATTTATATTTTCAAAAGTGGTAAATTATCGCGAAAAGCGAATACGATCGTTTTTGAAGAAAAAACAGAAAATGCCCGAAAGAAATACATACCTGTTGAAAATCTCTTAGAAATAAAAGTTTTCGGAGAAATTGATTTAAACAAAAGACTACTTGAATTTTTAGCTCAAAAGAGAATTCCAATCCATTTTTTTAACAATTATGGACATTATGTTGGTTCGTTTTATCCTTATGAATTCAATTCAAATGGCATAACCGTTCTCGAACAATCGAGGTATTATCTTGAAACACCTAAAAGACTCGAACTTGCACAAAAAATCATCTATGGAGCGGTTCTTAACATGCTGAAATTGTTGAAGTACTACAATCAGCGCGGAAAGAACCTTGATGAACAAATCAATAGAATCGATAATCTTTTGCAAAAAATATCTGAAACTGATTCAATAGAAGCCCTAATGGCAATAGAAGGAAATGTGAGAGAACTTTATTACGATGCTATCGATAGTATAGTTTCAGATGATGATTTTAAAATTATTTTACGAGAAAAAAGACCGCCGACGAATTATATGAATACTCTGATCAGTTTCGGAAATTCTCTTCTCTATTCAACAGTTTTAACAGAGATGTACAAAACTTCTCTGGATCCAAGAATAGGCTTTCTTCATTCAACTAACTTCAGAAGATTTTCATTGAATCTTGATATTGCAGAGATATTCAAACCTGTTATTGTTGACCGGACCATACTCTCTCTTGTGAATAAGAAAAAAATAGACAAAAAACATTTTACCAAGATATCCAGGGGGATCCACTTGAACGATGCAGGAAGAAAAATATTCATAGAAAGCTATGAAAAACATCTAAACACAACTATTAAACACAGAAAATTGAAAAGAAACATCTCATACAGAACTTTGATTCGCCATGAGGCGTACAAGATAATAAAACATATTCTTGGTGAAAGAGAGTTTAAACCTTTTGTTTTGGAGGTTTAAATATGTATGTGATAATGGCTTATGATGTTAATGAAAAAAGAGTGAATAAAGTTTTGAAAAAAGCACGTGAGTATCTCAATTGGATTCAGAATTCTCTACTTGAAGGTGAAATAACCAGCTCGAAATTTCAGATGTTGAAAAAACAAATAAAGGCCATTATCAATCCAGAAGAGGACAGTGTCAAATGGTATATATTACCAAATAAAAAACTTTTAAACACAGAACTTCTGGGAGTAGATAAAAATTCAAGTGGAATGTTCATTTAGTTAGGTATATAATTAAATTAAAATAGTTTGTATATTGAAATATTTTAATTAAAAAGATAAAATTCTCTGTAGTTATGATCTTCGAAGCAATATAATGAAGTTATAATGCTGAATACATGTGATGTTTTTGTCATCACAAGTATATGTGAAGAATCTTACTAATAATATCAGTAAGGGGAATAATACCCTTACTTTTTATCATTTTTCTGCAAAGAAGACTCTATCTTCTATAAGGTGGAGATGAATTTGCAAGTTTTGATGTAGTCATTCATGTGTAATTCGTGTGTAATATAATATGCTTGTGTATATTCCTGTTTTTTGAGGTGTCTTTTGTATGATTTTAACTTACAAATTTCGTATTTACCCCACAAAAGAACAAGAAGAAAAATTAAATAATCATTTTGGCTGTGCTCGATTCGTATACAACTTCTTTTTAAACTA
>JARRBB010000039.1 GCA_029981435.1 Thermotogaceae bacterium
AGTTTCCAGTGTTTCTATCGTCTGCCCAAACTGGTGTATCCGGGAAGTATGTTTGAATGTCTATACCAACTCTTCTTGCACCCTGTGCAACGATCTGCAGGGAAACCATCCAGTCAGTCCAGCCATAAGGACATTCGATCTTGAACGGCCCAAGTCTTGTCCCATCTGGTAATCTGTATATACCATCGGGACCTTTCTTACAGCCAATACTCTCAAGAAGTTCAACGGCTTTCTTTGGATTGTATTCCCAGCCATATTGTTTGACGATATCTTCGTTGAAGAATTCTTTTTCTGCACCAAATGGAAGTATCAAGCTGGATCTTGCGGTTGGTGAATAATTTGTCATAGCAAGTTCCGCAATCTTTGCATAATCGATTGAGTAGGCTATGGCTTTTCTAACTTCTGGGACGTCAAGTGGATGTTTGTGGAGGTTGAACCATATTGAAGGCATTGATGCTGGAATGTGATATGGTGGTTCTTTGAACCAGGTGCTTACAGGCAGTTTCTTGTCTTCCCACATCTTCCAGATTTGAGGTGCGAATTGCTGTGAAACATCTACTTCACCTTTTTCAAGTGCAAGGTTTCCTTCATCGTTACTCTTGAAAATAGGATGAATTATGTATTTTGGCCTTGGAAGTCCACCGTACACATCTTTCTTCCAGTAATCATCGTATCTTACAAGAACGGTTCTTTCACTGCCGAATGAATGCAATCTGTACGGACCGGAACCGACTGGTTCTGTGTTTTCAAATCTTCTGATAGTTGTTATGTCGTAACCTGATTCTTCTTCGAGCTTTGACCAGACGTGTTTTGGAACGATCAAGACTGTCCAGAGTTGGTCAAGCAGTATCAATCTGTTTGGATTGTCTGCTTTCATTTTGAAGTATACAATTCTATCGCCTTCGGCCCAGACTTTCTCAAGATGCTGCCAGACAACCGAATTGTAAACTGGATATTTATTGGCAAATTCGAAAGTGTAAACAACATCTTCTGCGGTGAGTGGTTCCCCATCCTGCCAGTGTGTACCTTCATAAAGTGTGACTTTCAGTGTTAAGTCATCTACCCATTCGTAACTTTCAGCAAGTCCTGGTTCCAGTTCACCGGTGACTTGATTGAAAAGAAACAGCGACTCATAAATCAAGCTCTGATAGTTTCCCGGGTTTGCAGGCCAGTTAGGGTTACCAGCGAACGGATTGAAATTTGTTGCTGGGCCCCATTGATATCCTGCAATGTAAAGTGTTTCACTTCTTGGGAATTGCTCAGCTGCGAATAAAGCCCCTACAACTAATAGTAGAATCGATAAGCTAACTAAGAAAAGTTTCTTCATAAAAATGACCCCCTTTCTGAATTTATTCGGGGACCTCCCCGAATATGTTTTATTCTGAAAGAACTTTTTTCGAAATCAATCGTGATGCTGTTATTGCGGCACCTTTTACTGTTACATTTGTCTGATTCAAAGAACTTTTAACTATCTCTATCCCGTTGTTTACCCACAAAACAGAACCTTTGACTTTATCTCTTACCACATCTATAATTTCATCGGGAATAAATACTCCTTCACCACCAATTATAACGGATTCCGGGCTCAATATGTTAACAAGATTTGTTATCCCTTCGGCGAACTTTTCTGAAAACTTCTTGAAAACTTTCTTTACATGAATATCGTTGACTTCATAGAGTTTGCAAATATTTCTGAATCTTTCATAAGAAGTTTTTCCGTCAAGCTTCTTACCACTGAGTTTTTCATATTCGTTTGCGACTCGAGATATTGAAACGAACGTTTCCCAGCAACCTTTTCTTCCACAAAAGCATTCGTTTTCATCCGAGATTTTCATATGTCCTATTTCTCCAGCGGAATTGAAGGCACCTTTGTAGAGGGTCCCGTTGGTTATAATTCCACCACCAATTCCCTCTCTCATAAATATGTACAGAAAATTCAATGGCTTACTTCTTCTATCGGTATTCTCAAATTGTTCTGCAATGACCGCAAGGTTTGAATCATTTTCAAGATAGATGTGAAACAACGGTAGAAGTTTGCTCACATCTATATCATTCCATTTTAGATTTGGAGCGAAAAGAATTTTCTGGTGTGTTGAATTAACCATTCCAGGAACTCCTATTATAGTAAAATTGCTTGCAGCGGACTCCAGAAAAGGATTGCTTTTTATTTTTTTGTTGAGTATCTCAAAAAATTCTTCGGGATCTCTGTGCGTTTCAAATTCTTCTACAGTATCAAAAGAAGTATCAAAATATCCGATCGACAGGACAGAAGAGTTAACCCCAAGATCCAGTATTAAAAAATTGCTGAAATCTTTGTTTAAAAAAAGTTTTTTTGAATGCCTTCCAAGCCTTGAATAAACAAGCCCTTTTTCGATAACAGCTTTTCTGTCCATTAGATCACTTATTATTTTTGACACAGTGCTTATATCGAGTTCAGAAACACTTGAAATGAGGTTGCGGGTTATCCCCGGCTCAGTACGTATTAATTCCAGAACTTTCAGTTTGTTCGTATTTCGCATCACTTTAGAATTTATGAATTCATTTTTTCCTTTCAAATTAATCCCTCTTTAATTTATGATTATATCAATTAATTCTATTAGATTTTATCATTTTATCGGTGAAAAACATAGATAAGAAAAAAGAAGAAAAAACGAGCAATAATAAACAAAAAGAAGAAAACATTGACTTAAGGAAAATAATCAATATTATTTCCTCTATATTCTGAATAATCGTGGAATAAACAAAAAACAGGGATAGCTGTTTATAGCCATCCCTGTTTTGAGTTGCCTAAATTTTTCAAATTTTTGAACCTACAGAGGCTTTTTCATCGCTGTAGAGAAAACACTTAACTTTTCTTTCATCAACTTCAACATCGAAAGGTTCTTCTTTATAGCATTTATCCATAGCATACTGACATCTGTTGGCAAATTTACAGCCAAGCGCCATGTATTCTTTAACTTCGATGTCTGCGAGTTTTATTCTCTTGTTCCATCTTCTATCAGGATCAGGTTTTGGAATGGATTCAAGCAAAAGTTGAGTGTAAGGATGAAGTGGATTGGTCAAAACTTTTTCTATCGGGCCAAGTTCCACAATATAACCTCTGTACATGATCGCTATTCTATCGCTCACATAATAAGCTGTTGCAAGATCGTGGGTTATGTAAATTATTGAAACGCCATAGTCTGTCTTTAGCTTGTGGAAAAAGTTCAATATCGACATTCTCAGCGAAGCATCAACCATCGACACGGGTTCATCAGCTATCAGAAGAGAAGGTTTTGTTATCAGCGCGCGAGCTATGCAAGTTCTCTGAACCTGGCCACCAGAAAGTTCATGTGGATATCTCTGGTAAACCTCGGATAAGCTTAATCCAACGGCTCTCAATGCTTCATCTACAACCTGCGCGGCTTCCGATTTGTTTTTTGCTATTCCAAAATTCATAGCGGTTTCAAACAGATAAGTTTCAACTCTTTTTAAAGGATTGAAAGCTTCGAAAGGGTTTTGAAATATCGGCTGAACTTCCCGTTTGAACCAACTTTTTTGCTTTTTATTTTTAAGTTTTGTTATATCTTTTCCCTTATAATATATATGACCACTTGTTGGTTCTATTATTCCAAGAATCATACGCGCAAGGGTTGTTTTTCCACTGCCACTTTCTCCTGCAAGTGTGAATATTTCAGGTTTACCTGCATCCATGGAAAGATTTGCCTTATTCACGGCAACGAGCTTGCTTCCAAAAAATCTACCACCGATTATAAAAACTTTGCTCAAATCTTTAACTTCAACAAGTTTATTTTCAGGCATTTTCAACACCTCTTTTCGCTATAAAACATGCAACAAAATGTCCTGGCTTCAGTTCTTCAAAAGAAGGTTCCTTTTCTTTACAAATTTGTTCTGCGTATGGGCACCTTGGATGGAATCTGCAACCGCTTGGTGGGTTTGAAAGTGATGGTGGCGAACCAGGGACACTTGTTTTTTCGCTTTTATCTCCTATTTTGGGAAGTGAATTGATCAGATACTGAGTGTACGGATGAAGAGGAGCTTTGAATATTTCTGAAGTGGGAGCTACTTCTACCATCTTTCCAGCGTACATTATGCCTATTCTATCTGTTAGTTCTGCATGGACAGCCATATCATGAGTTACCATTATTACCGTGTTGTTGAGTTCTTTTTGAATATCTTTCAAAAGTTGAATAACTCCTCTTTGAACCACAACGTCCAGAGCGGTTGTTG
Source organism: Thermotogaceae bacterium (assembly GCA_029981435.1). Lineage (GTDB taxonomy): Bacteria > Thermotogota > Thermotogae > B21-G9 > HyVt-16 > HyVt-16. The sequence continues at coordinate 4,231 of JARRBB010000039.1, forward strand.
GTTCATCACCAAATATCACTCTTGGTTTTAAAACGGTTGCGAGGGCTATTGTTACTCTTTGCCTCATGCCTCCACTCAATTGATGAGGGTAAGATTTTAAAACCTCCAGAGGTAAACCAAGAGATTTTATATGTTCAACCGCTATATCCTCTGCTTCATCTACATTTACAACATCTCTGTGGGCTTTTATTATATCCAGGAATTGTTTTCTTATCCTTATAGTTGGATTGAGTATGTTCATGGAACCTTGAGGTATATATGACATGAAATTCCATCTCAATCTTCTCAAGGCTTCTTTATCGAATGAAAAAATACTTTTTTCTTCTCCATTTATTTTGTAAACAACATCGCCACCAATGTGTCTTAAAGGTGATTTTATAAGCCCATACAGAACCTTTATAAGCGTGGATTTTCCACAACCAGATTCACCAGCTATTCCAAATATTTCTTTTTCATATATTTTAAAAGTGACATCATCGAGTGCCTTTATGTTTCTATCAATTCCAAATGCTCTGAAAGAATAATAAGCTTTCAGGTTTTCAGTACGTAATACTGTGCCTTTCTCTTCCACAATTTTTACCCCCTTGCTTTTATACGTTGCAATCTCGTTCTTGGGTCAAGGAATTCAGTTATTCCAGATGATACGAAGAACAAAGATACAAACAACAGTACAGCTAACACAACAGGTGTTAATACCCACCACCATATACCTCTAAACAATGCCTGATACTGCGTTGACCAGTATATCATAGTTCCTATAGTTGGAGTTTCTAAACTTGAAAGCCCAAAAACAGCAAGTGTGACTTCCATACCTATTGACCAGAGGATGGTATTTATGAAGTTCGCCATCACCCACGGAATTATGAAAGGAAAGTGTTCTTTGAAAACAATTTTAAACGTATTCATTCCTGAGGAGTCAGCTGTGTATGTAAATTCTCTCTCTCTTAAACTGAGAACCATGGCCCTTATCTGTCTACCACCCCAAGGCCATGAGAATACGGAGAGTATCATTCCCATCGTTACAACATTGAGGTTTTCTCTGAGGGAGAAGGCTAAAAATATCAGTATGGGCAAACTTGGAAGAACTATGAATGTATCATTGAGAGACATCAATATCCTGTCGGCAATTCCGCCCTTGTAACCTGCGACCAAACCAACTATAGTTCCAACAGTAGAAGCTATTATTGCTGTCACAGAACCCAGTAAAAACGAATTACCGATTGCAAAAGTCAAGAGCCAGAAAACATCCTGACCAACACTGTTGGTACCAAGTAGGTGTTTCAATGAAGGAGGTAAATCTTTTGGAACAACATTCCAGGATTTCGGATTATAAGGAGAAAAAAATGAAAGGAAGGTTAAACATAGCGCCAGCATGATAAAGAAAAATCCAAAGGCAAACCCCTTGTTGTATTTGATCATGTCTCTTAAAATCACGAAAAAAGCTTTTACTGGATTTTCTCTTTTTCTTTCTATCATTTAATCTCCTCCTCTATTTAAACTATTATCTGTATCTAACTCTTGGATCTATCAATGGATACAGAAGATCTATTACCAGAGCAGCAGATGCAATCGCGAATATTGAAAAAACGGATATTCCCATCATTAAATTGAAATCTCCGTTAGTTACTGCCATATAAAGTGTTTGACCAATCCCGGGATACGCAAAGAAATATTCGGTAACCAAGGCACCATTGAACACACCACCAAGACTAAGTGCTAAGTTTGTAAATTGTGGAAGCATACTGTTTTTCATAACATAACCAAACAATATCTTTGATTGTGGTATACCAGCAGCTTCAGCATACTGAACATAATCTTCAGACTTAGTTGTTGAAGATAATGCCTTCATGCTCAAGAACCACCAGCCGGTTCCAACTATTATCAACGATAACGAAGGAAGAAAGGCATGTTTTATCAGATCAACTATGAATGAAAAAGAAAAAGAAGGTTGCATTCCTATACTAAAACCACCAATTATGGGAAAAACAGGTATGAGATACCCGAAAACTATTATCAATATGAGAGCCATAAAATAATAAGGTATTGGATAGATCGTTGCAGCTATTACTGATAAAACCTTAGCCCATCGTTTTTCGCTGAAATAACCTGCGATTCCTCCTATAAAGTTACCTATCAACCAAGCTATGAACACGGACATTACCAAAAGTCCAAGAGTCCATGGTATGGAAGTTGATATAACCTCCATAACAGGAGTGGGAAACATAGCAAGAGATGGACCAAAATCACCGTGCAGGAGCCTGCTCCAGAACTTCACATACTGTTCGAAAACACTTCCTTTTAGTCCATAAAGGTCTGTAAGGGTTTGCTTAAGGTGTTCAAGAGTTTCAGCGTCGAGATACTGTGCACCATAAGACGCTACTCTGTTTATAGTCATCTGAACGGGATCGAGTGGTGTGAAACGGGGTACAATAAAAGTTAAGGAACGGAAGCAGGAACTTGAATGTTCCCCACCACCATGCGGTTGACATATATGGATTCTTCGCGCTCGGGAAATTGGTCCATACGTACTGGTCATATGCGTTGAATTTTTTGTTTATAACAGTACAGATATACGGCATCTCTTCTACGAAAACCTTGAACAGATCTCTTGAAAGTTCCATAAGTCTTGGATCGTCTGGTTTCAAAGTTGCCATTTTATCAATGATATCACTTGCTATATTGTTGGTCCATCTGATTTGGTTACTGGATGCTGCCTGCCCTGTTGGGACAACGTATCTTTTGTGCCAGCCCTGATAAAGTGGCCATATATCTGCAATACCTGATGCGCTTGCTGGCCAGTAGGAACCTACGTCGAAATCACCGAGTGACCATCTTGTCCAGAAGACACCTGCTTCGACTGTTTCGACACTTGTTTCAATTCCAAATTTCCTCCACTGATCTGCAACTGCGAATGCAAGTCTTGCTGAGTCTATCTCCGCTGGTAGTCCAACGAGGGTTATCTTCCATGGTTCACCGTTTGGCAGATACCATTTTCCATCTTTCTTTGTGAAACCAACTTCTTTGAGAAGTTTTTCTGCAACATCAGGTGCGTATTTCCACCAACCGATTCCCCAGATATCTTCTGGTGCCATGGTTACGTTGTATCCCTGGTCTTTTGCCCATTCTGCTATCTGTTCTGGTATCGTTGGATCGAACGGTTTGAACTGTTCGTCACCAACTTGAATTGTGAAATCTTCCAACCATTCTTTGAGTGGCTTATCGAAATATTTCATGAATGCTGTTGTTGGTGCTTCGTGAAGTGGTGCCAATCTTTCGATTCCGTTGAAACCGGAGATTATAACGTCTTTTATGTCTATCGCAAGTGTGAGTGCCCATCTAACCTGTTTTATATTGTATGGGAACTTGGTAAGGTTGAAACAAAGTCCTCTTGCCGCGACGTCATCCATCCATGCCCATGGGAAATCTTCGTACCAAACCATGGAGTATTTGTTTCTCTTTCTGAGGACATCCCAGGCTTCTGGTGTGAGATCGAATATACAGTCAAGCTGATGCTGTGCTTGTGCAAGAACCTTCTTTTCTTCTGGACCGTAATATATGAAAAGCAGGTATTTTGGTTTTGGTCTTCCATAGACCATGCCAACGCTCGTTCTCTGCCAGTCTTCTCTTCTTTCGAAGAACCACCAGTATCCAGCTTTGTCGTAGTCTTTCAAAACGTACGGTCCAAGACTGACTGGTGGATTGAAGTCGAATTTAAGAGGATCTTCAACTTTTTCGAATATATGTTTTGGCATTATATAACAAGCACCGTAAATTAGAACGTTGAAGAAGTTGTGGAATCTTGGATATGGTTTTTTGAGTTCGAAAACCACTGTGTATTTGTCTTTTGCGTAAACATCTTTTACATAGGTACTGAACGGACCGGAATAATTGAATCCTGGATTTTCGATCTGAACTTTTACGGTGAAAACAACATCATCGGCAGTGAACTCTACACCATCGCTCCAATATATTCCTTGTCTCAATTTCACTGTCATTACTGTTGCATCTTCATTGTAAATTGGTGGTTCTGCTGCAAGCGCGTTTATCCATTCACCGCTTGTTGGATCAACATACCAGAGGGTATCCATAAGTGCCTGTTGGATACCATTTCCAGCTTGAGTTGCTGGTTTCCAGATGTTGAAATCCGTCTTTGCAAGTCTTCCATGAAGTGCATCGACGATTAGAAGATCTCCTCTTGGAACTTTCGGAAGTACCTGTGCTGTGAGTGTTAAGGTTAACATACCTATTAAAGCAACAAACAACAAGACACGCCAGAACTTTTTCACACTACCCACCTCCTAATTTTGAATTAAGGTAAGAAAATTTCTATTGGTTCTTGAGAAGCGCTTATGTCCACTCTTATTTCCTTTGAAACACCATCTATATATTTTATCACAAAATTCCAAAATTTTACAGTTGATTTATAACTGTTTTTCAGAGTTGTTATCTTGATTTTATCACGAGAGACTTGAATTTTTCTTAAACTGTATTTATCATTCTTAAAATCGTAAGTAATACCATCATCTTCGTAGTAGTAAAATTCGAAACCTTTGTCCAAGAATATCTCAAACGTTAACAATTCGATCTCTTTTTCGAAAATATAGTTCATTGGCTCCATTCTTATTATTGCGGTATCCACTTTTTGAAAATAAGGTATTGTTTCAAGTGGTGCTTTAACGACTTTCCAACCTTTACTTACGATTTCATAGTTGTTCAAATCCAACCAACTGGATTCTGGAAAATAAACTGCTCTTTCTCTCATTCCCATTTTCGTTACAGGAGCTACCATTATAGAAGTTCCGAACATGAATTGGTCGTCTATGTTCCAAGTCTTTGGATCTTTTTGAAAATCGAAAGATAAGGGTCTTATGAAAGGCTCGTTGTTTAAAATACCAAGCATATAATTAGAATAAATATAAGGTATCAAAGAATATCTATTCTCTATTGTTTTCTTTATTATTTTCTCATATCTTTTTCCAAAAACCCATGGCTCTTGATTTATAGTTCCTTTGTTAGAATGATTTCTGAAAAGAGGTATAAACGACCCAAGTTGATAAAATCTTACTAAAAGTTCCGGAGTAGTATTCTCACTGAAGCCTCCAACGTCGAATCCACTGTAGAAGAAACCACAAATAGATAAATTACAGATTCTCGATATTTCTTGATGAAGATGATTCCACCAGCTGTGGTTATCACCAGTCCAGACACCAGTGTATTTATGGCTACCTATGTAAGCAGATCTACTGAGGAGCAAAAATCTTTTATTTGGGAAGTTGCTTTTTAATCCTTCGAAACAGGCTTTTGACATCATATAACCATAGATATTTTTTATTTTGCTGTGTGGTACTTTTTTATTTGAATCTGTTGTATGAACGGGTTCTTCGGATATTAACTCTGCCTTTTTGAAGGAGTCAGAATAATCACTTAAAAGTTTTGGAATCAATATACCATCTTCCAAATTTAATTCTTTGATGGCTTCTTTCACAAGTTTTAAAAAATTATCAGTTGCAAATATCGAAGGTTCATTCATATCATTCCAAAAACCGTCAATGCCATCTTCTACAAGTTTTCTGTATTTATTGCCCCACCATTTTCTAACATCTTCTCTTAGAAAATCCGGGAAATTAACTCTTCCAGGCCAGACAGCGCCCTCAAAGTCTTTGCCATTGCTGTCCTTGATGAAAAAGCCTTTTGTTTTACCCTCTTCGTAAATCTCGTAATCTTCTTCGACTTTAATTCCTGGATCGATTATGGCACTAAGTTTAAAACCAATTTCATGCAATTTTTCGGTCATTCTGTGTGGTTTTGGAAAGTTTTCTTTATTCCATGTGAAAACTTTGTATGAATCCATGTAGTCTATGTCAAGATAAAGCACATCACACGGTATCTGCTTTTTTCTGTACTTGTAGGCAATGTTGAATAATTCTTTTTCTGTTTCGTAACTGTATCTGCTCTGCTGATGTCCAAAAGCCCATATTGGAGGAACATAGTTTTCTCCAAATAGTTTAAGAAAATTTTTAACAACTTCCTTGATATTGTTTCCAAGTATAATATACTGAGTGAATCCTGAGTCTCTAACCAGTATTTCATATCTTCCAGTTGCTTTACTATCAAGATCTATTTCAATGTAACCCGGATGATCTACGAAAATACCATATGTGAATCTATCATTAAAAAATATAAAAAATGGCAAAGACTTGTAGAGAGGATCCTTTGTTTCAGTGTGAAGAATATCGTCTGTATTGAAAAAGATGTACTTTCTTTGGATTCGATTAAGAGGTCCTGTTTTATCTCCAAAACCATAAACTACAACGTTTAGAGGCATTTTTCTGATTAACTTAGTTTTATCTTCTTCAGCAACAAAATCGATATCTTGAACAAGAGTAATTCGACCTTTTTTTACTCTAAGCAAATCGTTCACAGTACTCAATTCGTATTCCGAACCTATATTTTCTCTATTTTCCATTTTGTTTATGCTGAGACTGTCAAATCTTGAGTCACCGTAAACGATCTGAAGAAGATTATCTGCAAGCCATCTGTATTTCATAAAGAACACCTTTCATCTGTTTTGTGAAATTTTGTCAATTTCAAAGATGGAAATTCATCAAAAGTATATCATATATCTTCTGAGTGCACCAACTTTTCAACAAACAAAAATAAAGAGTAATAGGTAGTAATTAAGAGATTTAAGGAGATTTTGAACGTTAATCTTGTCTGATATGCTTAGAACAACATTATTCTGCCGAAATGCGTTGAAAATTTTTTTCATTTTCAGATTTCCTTATTTTTGTATCTTTAATTTTTTTGTGATATAATAACTCAAAATTTTAGTGAGAGGTGTGCTCTTTTGAATGGCGAAAAATTAAAAACAGCTTCTGAACATTCAACATGGAATATGATAATGTGTGGCTATGCCCCGGTTTTCAGTCCGGGTGTTTAGCTGTGCCTGGACATAAAGATAAATCGGGGCGTCTCTAAACTTAGAGACGCCCCTTTTTTATATCTATCTCTGGGGAGGTGCTGAAAGTATGAAGAGTATTGAAGAGATCAATGAAAAAATAAGAAAAGGAGAGGTCGTGGTTGTAACAGCTGAGGAGATGATCGAAGTTGTCAAAGAAGAAGGGGTTAAAAAAGCCGCGGAAAAGGTGGATGTTGTGACTACTGGTACCTTTGGGATAATGTGTTCTTCTGGGATTTACTTCAACATAGGGCACACTAAGCCAAAGATCAAACTCGGCGGTGGAACAGTGTATTTGAATGGTGTACCTGCCTATGCGGCTTATGCAGCAGCAGATGTTTTTCTTGGAGCAACTGCTTTACCTGATGATGATCCAAGAAATAAAAATTATCCTGGAGATTTTCCGTATGGAGGGGCACATGTAATAGAAGATCTGGTTTCTGGAAAAGATATAAGGCTCACCGCTCATGCATACGGTACGGATTGTTATCCGAGAAAATTCCTCGATGCATACATAAACATAAACGATTTAAATGAGGCGGTACTTTTCAACGTAAGAAACGCTTATCAGAATTACAATGTTGCTGTTAATGCGTCCAATAAGGTGATCTATACTTATCTTGGTATGCTGAAACCGAATTTTGGAAATGCAAATTACAGCAGTGCTGGGCAGCTCTCCCCTCTTTTGAATGATCCATATTACAAAACCATCGGTATAGGTACAAGGATATTTCTTGGTGGCGGTATCGGGTACATCATCTGGCAAGGAACACAGCATAATCCTGATGTTTCGCGAACAGAACGTGGTGTCCCAAAGGAGGGAGCAGGTACTCTGGCTGTGATAGGTGATTTGAAGAAGATGTCGCCAAACTGGTTGAGAGGTGTCAGCGTAAAAGGTTATGGTGTATCTCTGGCTGTAGGAATAGGTGTTCCAATACCTGTGATTGATGAAGAAATAGCATTTTATACATCCGTAAGCGATGATGAAATATATGCACCTGTAATTGACTATTCGAAAGTTTATCCAAACAGAGAATCTGAGATAATAGATTTTGTAACCTATAAAGAATTGAGAGATGGTCAAATAAATATCAAAGGAAAGAAAGTTCCAACAAATTCACTTTCAAGTTATTTCAAAGCACGTGAAATTGCAGAAACTTTAAAAAACTGGATAAAATCCGGCAGATTCTTTTTGACTCAACCGTCAGCTCCAATACCTGGCGTTGAATCCGGTGTGAAATTCAAACTTTTCAGTGGAAGGGAGGTTTCTCAAAATGAAAACTGAAAGGTTAGTCCTTCATTTTCCAAAAGAAGTTGCTGATAAACCGATAGTGGTGAATCTCGTTAGAAAATTTGATCTTGATTTCAACATATTGAAAGCAGCCATAACCCCAGAAGAAGAAGGAATAATGGTTCTCGAAATAAGAGGTGAAAATAGAAGTTTTGATGAAGGGATAAGATATCTAAGGGAAGTCGGGGTTAGTATACAGCCGTTATCGAAAGATATAATATGGCTTGAAGAAAAATGCACACATTGTGGTTACTGTGTGAATTTCTGCCCCACAAGTGCACTGAGTATGGTGGAAGCTACAAAAGTCGTAAGTTTCGATTCACAGAAATGTACAACATGTGGTATATGTATAGAAATCTGTCCTTTCAAGGCGATAGAATTCAGGTTTTGAGAGGTTGAATTCGATATGAAGGAATACGTTGAAAGATTTTACAGAGACTGGTGTTCAAAAGGCGATGATAAAAAGGTTTACACAGTAAAGTACAGAGAAAGTGATCTTTTGATAAAAAGCGATGAAGACTATTCAGAGTTTGTGCTAAATATTCTAAAAGAATTCCACGAAGAAATTATGAGCTATTCACTCGTAGATCCATACTTTCTCAATGCATTAAAATATTATGAAATGAATATACCCAAACCACATATTGTTTCGTTGATGTTTTCAGCAGCAAAGGAATTCAACATTGGCCCCATGGCTGCAGTGGCTGGGGCCTTTTCTCAATTAATTGGTGAAAAACTTTCAGAAAAATCCAGTACCGTCATAATAGAAAATGGTGGGGATTTGTTCATAAAATCAAATTCACCGATCACTGTGGGAATATTCGCTGGTGAATCTCCATTCAGTGGAAAGATAGGTATAAAAGTTGATCAAACACTTCATGGATACATCGGTGTTTGCACTTCATCAGGTACAGTAGGACCATCAAAAAGCTTTGGGGTTGCCGATGCTGCAATAGTAGTTGCAAAAGATGCAGCATTTGCTGATGCAGGGGCTACAGCACTTGGAAATTTGGTTCAGAAAGATACAAATATTAAAGAATTACTTAAAAAATTCATTATCCAACACAATTTAATTGGTGGTATGATTGTTAGAGGAAAAGAATTGGCGGTATACGGTGTGCAGATAGTCAAAACAAACTCATGAAGATGGTGAGAAAATGCTGGAACTAAAAGATGTACATTTAAAAAGAAATGGTAAAGAAATTCTAAAAGGTTTGAATGCAAAATTTGACGATGGAAGGATATATGCTATATTAGGGAACAATGGAGTTGGAAAATCGACTCTTGCGTACATAATAATGGGACTGGAATCTTATAGAGATCATTCAGGAGACCTTTTGTTCAACGGTCAGAGAATAAATCATTTGAATGTTACAGAAAGGGCAAGGCTCGGAATAACACTTGTATGGCAGGAGCCTGCCAGATTTGACGGTTTGACCATCAAGGAATACCTGACACTTGGTGGCAGAAAAAAGTTTGAAGATGTTGAACTTTTAGAAACACTTGGTATCGTTGGATTATCTTCTGAATATTTGAATCGAACTGTGGATAATTCTTTAAGTGGAGGGGAAAGGAAAAGGGTGGAGCTTGCTTCTATATTGCTTTTAAAGCCAAGATTGGTGGTATTGGATGAGCCAGATTCTGGAATAGACATAATGTCAACCCAAATGATAAGAAAAATTTTGAAAAAACTTAAATCGAAAGGATCTACTTTGATAGTTATTACTCATAGAGAAGAAATAGCAAAAATGTCTGATGAGGCATATCTAATGTGTGATGGAAAGTTTTTAGAATATGGAGGTGTTGATGGAGTCATATCGTTTTATAGAAGTCGCTGTGATAGTTGTAATCACGTAAATAGACCAGAAGAAGGTGAACTGAATGATTGAAACAAATTACAGTAAAGAATTCGAAGCTCTTGCACAGTATTATGAAAAAAGTGGTGGAGACGTCTCAAAGCTGATTGATAAAAAGGTTGTTTCAATAATCGTTAGTGGAGACAAAATTATAGGAAGAAACACCTTGCCTGGTGTTAAAGTCGAAGCAGAACAAATAGAAAATGGCGTTAAAATATTCATAGACATCGCTGATGGAATGAATATTGAGAATCCCATACATCTGTGCACAGGGTATTTGAAACCAGAAGGAACGCAGACAGTGCTGATTGATACCAGAGTTGGAAAAAATTCGAAGGTTAAGTTTCTTTCACATTGTGTCTTTCCAAATGGAAAGAAATTTCTCCACAGAATGATCTCGAATGTAGAAGTCGATGAGGGTGGACAGCTTTCCTATGAAGATGTTCATTTTCACAGTGAAGACGGCGGAGTGATTGTTGAAGCTTTTTACAACGCCAGATTGTTTAAAAACGCCAAATACAACAACGTGTTCCATCTTACAAAAACACGTGTTGGGAAGCTAAAGGTAGCCATGAAAGTGGATTTGCAGGAATCTTCTTCAGCTTATTTAGAATCAAAAGTTTATGAGAAAAAAGATGATGTTGTTGAAATAACCGAAGAATTAAACTTGAATGGTTCGTTTTCGTCTGGAATAGCAAAAACGATAGTATTTTCAACTGACAATAGTTCAGCTAAAATCATCAACAAAGCTTACGGAAACGCACCTTACTCAAAAGGCCACATAGAATGCAACGAAATAGTTAAAGGTGATGGAGTGAAAGTCGGTACAATTCCCGAATTGTATGTGATAAATGAAAAGGCTGAACTCACTCACGAAGCATCGATCGGAAGGATAAATTTGAAACAGCTTGAAACATTAATGGCTAAAGGCTTAAGTGAAGAAGAAGCAACCGAACTTATTATAAGGGGGATGCTGAAATAAGTTGGAAATAACTTTTCTTGGAACAGCGGCATTTGAAGGTTATCCAAACCCCTTCTGTGATGGTAAGCACTGTAGTTTCGCTATTAGATCGGATAATTTAGACAAAAGACTTCGTTCTGCTGCGATTATAGATAATAAGATCCTCATAGATTTTGGACCTGATATAGTTGCCTCATGCCAAAAACTTGGTCTGAGTCTTTCAGAAGTTGAATTACTTCTGATAACGCATTCACATGAAGATCATCTGTACATTCCAAACTTTGCTATGAGACAGAGAACATTCAATGAAAATTTCGATGGTTTGAAATACATGAAAGTTATGGCAAGTGCAGAAGTTATAAATTTAATATCTGATAGTGAATACAGTGTTGATGCCAAAATTTTATTGAATCCAAGTGAACCGTTTAATACTTATAAATTTTTAGAGTACGAGATAATACCTGTCCCAGCGAACCATTACGTTAAAGAAAAAGAAAGAGGATTGCTCTATTTTATAAAAAAAGGTGATAAAACTATTTTCTATGCAACAGATACCGGAGCATTTGATGAAGTCTACGTTGAAACATTAGTGAGAAATACATCTTTAAATAACATAGATCTTCTGATACTGGATGCTACGCTTGGTTTCTCAAGATCAAATTACACCGGTCACAATACTTTCGAGAGTTTCCTTGGAACAGTTTCAAACCTTAGAAAAGTCGGACTTCTTTCCGAAACTTCGAAGATAATAGCCCACCACTTTTCTCATCATGATAATCCCAATTTTCATAAGTTGCGTGAGTTGTATTTTGAAAAAGGGATACTTGTTTCTTACGATGGACTAAAGTTGAATGTTTAATCCATAGAAATCGTGTAATTTCACGAGAAAATTCAGAAAATAACGTGTAAAATTAAATATAAAAAATTATTTCAATTAAAAATCCGATTTGACATATTTCTTTGAAATTTATAAAATTTGTATATACATATAGTTTCCTGAAAATTCATGAATTATTACTTGATTGTAACTGGAAAATCGAATTTAATCGGATAGAATGGAGGGCTTTATGGAACACCAGATTAAAGTATTAAACAAAAAGTTATTCCGGATTAATAAAAATATCTTTGGCCATTTCACAGAACATCTTGGAAGGTGTATATATGGAGGTATCTATGAAGAAAACTCGCCCTTATCGGATGAGCGAGGATTCAGAAAAGATGTTTTAGAAGCTATAAAGAGAATAAAAGTACCAATTCTCAGATGGCCTGGCGGAAACTTTGCCTCGAATTATCACTGGGAAGACGGTATAGGCCCAAAGGATGAAAGACCAACTCGCATAGATCTGGCTTGGGGACAAGAAGAAAGCAACAGATTTGGAACGGATGAGTTTATAGAATACTGCAGAGAAATAAGTGCGGAACCATATATATGTGTAAATCTTGGAACAGGAACGTTGGATGAAGCGTTGCACTGGCTTGAATACTGCAACTTGAATGGTAATTCTTATTACGCAAAACTCAGGAGAAAGAACGGTCATCACGAACCTTACAATGTGAAATACTGGGGTGTTGGCAACGAAATATACGGCGAATGGCAAGTTGGACATGTTTCCGCAAGAGAATACGCTAAAAAATTGAAAGAATTTTCAAAGTGGATGAAACATCTGGACCCGAAAATAAAAGTAATCGCAGTTGGCTGTGATGACCCAGACTGGAACTTAACGGTTTTGAATGAAGGCGCAGATTTTACAGATTATCTTGCCTATCATTTTTATACCGGTTCAAAAGATTATTATGAAACGGTTTCAACTGTCTATCTACTTAAAGAAAGACTGGAAGGATTGATGCATCTTATAAAATCAAGCAAAAATCCAAATATAAAAATAGCGCTCGATGAATGGAACGTCTGGTACAGGGTTATGGATAACAAACTTGAAGAAGAATACGATTTTAAAGATGGCTTATTCGCCTGTGGGACTTTGATGCTTCTGCAACGCATGAGCGATAAAGTGCCGATAGCCAATCTTGCTCAACTTGTGAATGCTTTAGGTGCGATTCATACAGAAAAAGATGGCCTTTATCTTACACCTGTTTACAGAGCCTTTGAACTTCTTGTGAATCATTCAGGTGACTTGTTGTTGAATACTTTCGTCAAGACTGATACCTACGATATTGAGGGAACTTATTTTTACAACAAGATGCCTTTTAAAGTAAAGAATGTACCATTTATCGACGCAACTGCAACGATGTCAGCGGATGGAAGGAAGCTGTTCTTATCCATGATAAATTACAACAAAGACGACGATCTGGAATGTCAGATAGACCTCGAAGATTTCGAAGTTTCATCTGATGGAAAAATTTATGAATACAACGCTCCAAACATTGATTCTAAGAACGATTTTGATAATCCCGAACTTGTCAAAATTCATGAAAGAAAAATAGACTCACTATCGAACAATTTTAAGTTTTTCTTACCGAAGCATTCCTGTACCGTATTTGAAGTAAATCTAAA
>JARRBB010000040.1 GCA_029981435.1 Thermotogaceae bacterium
TTTTGTAGGGTAAATACGAAATTTGTAAGTTAAAATCATACAAAAGACACCTCAAAAAAACAGGAATATATACACAAGCATATTATATTACACACGAATTACACATGAATGACTACATCAAAACTTTCAAATTCATCTCCACCTTATAGAAGGTGGAGTCTTTTTTGCAAAAAAATGACAAATACTGGCAACTTCATCACAATCAGGGTTTTTGTGAGTTAGATGAAGCACTCTTTTCGAAGAGAATACCATCAACTTATCAAAAAAATAAGAGGGCATGATTTTCATGCCCTCTTCATAAAAACCATTTATCAAAGCATTTTTGCCCATCTTTCCGCTGTATCAACCACTCTGCAACTGTAACCGTATTCATTGTCGTACCAGGAGAATACTTTCACGAGAGTTCCATTCACTTTTGTCAATGTGGAATCGAATATAGCCGAGTGAGGATTACCAACTATGTCGGAGCTGACAATCTCTTCATCATTGTAATAAAGGATCCCTTTGAGTTCATTTTCAGCAGCTTCTTTCATAGCGGCGTTGACTTCTTCTGCTGTCGTTGCTTTTTCAACAACACAAACGAAATCTGTTATAGAGCCAACTGGGACAGGAACCCTTATAGCAACACCGTCAAGTTTTCCTTTGAGATCAGGAATAACAAGTGCAACTGCTTTTGCAGCACCAGTTGTTGTTGGTATGGAATTTATCGCAGCGGCTCTGGCCCTTCTAAGATCTTTGTGGGGAAGATCGAGTATCCTCTGATCGTTTGTGTAAGCGTGTACTGTTGTCAGAAAACCACTGACGACCTTGAATTTCTCATGAAGAACCTTTATTACAGGTGCAATTGAGTTGGTTGTACAAGACGCACAGGATATAACCGTATGTTCCGCTTTAAGATCAGAATCATTTACACCAAGAACCACTGTTGCATCGACTTCTCCTTTAGCGGGTGCGGTTATTATGACTTTCTTGGCTCCGGCTGTTATATGTGCCTCTGCTTTATCTTTACTCCTAAAGACACCCGTAGATTCGACAACGATATCAACACCCAAATCTTTCCATGGGAGATTGGCAGGATCTTTTTCAGCAAAAACCTTTATTTCTTTTCCATTAATTACAAGAGCGTTTTCTTTGACTTCCACTGTACCATCGAATTTACCATAAACAGAATCGTATTTCAAAAGATGTGCAAGGGTTTTAGCATCTGTCAAATCGTTTATTGCCACTACTTCCAAGGAACCTCTTTTGAAAATCTCCCTGAAAACGTTTCTTCCTATTCTTCCAAAACCATTAATAGCTACTTTTACCATATATTCCCCTCCTTTTTTATATGTTTATATGATATCAGAAAATCCCAGTCCTTCTGCTGCGATATTCGGATTTATTTTTTTCATTTCTTCATCATATATTTTTTTCGCTTCATCAACTGCATCGTTGAAAGCCGCTATCAAAAGGTCAGTCACCATCTCCGGATCATCTTTTATCAACTCAGGGTCTATGTTTATTTCCTTAACCTTGTAATGACCGTTCATTTTTATTAATACAGCTCCACCACCAACACTTTTCACTATCTCCAAATTTTCAAGTTTTTCCTCTAACTCGTTCATCCTCTGTTTCAATTCTTCCTGCATTTTCTGGGCTTCTTTCAATAACTTACTCATATTTTTATTCGAAAAACTTTTACCACCTAAACCTCTAAATTTCTTCGCCATCTTTATCTCCCCTCTTTTCTATTCTAACCTTTCCAGGAAATATACTCAAAACTTTTTTCAAAATTTTAACGCTTTCTTCAGGAAGATCGTCAACTTTTTTTTCGAGATAAACAGGTGAAAAAACTACATCTTCACCATTCAACCTCTTATAAAGAAGCTTTAACTCTTCTATCTTAGAATCGGCAATCTCAAAATGCAATTTGTGGTCCTTTTTATATTCAAGCACTATATTGCTTCCCTGTCTTGAAATATCAGCATACATCAAAGCCACCCAGAGATCCAGATCACCTTCGTTTTTGAGATAATCTTTCAATTTTTCAATACCTTCATCTTTTTCAGTTTCTCTTGAATCTTTATTTTTAGTTTCAACAGTTATTTCTTTTTGAATTTCTTTTTCTGTGACTGGACTTCCTAACTTTGGAAGGTTTTTAGATATCTGTAGAATACCAACTTCAAATATGGTGAGCTTTTCATCTGTATATTTAAGATCTCTCAAAAGCTTTGTCAATTCATCAGCCAGATCTATTAAACTCTCACCGTATCTCCGATACAAATCACTTTTTTCCTTCATAGAAAAAAGTAAGTTTTCAATCGTTTCCAGTATGAAGGTCTCGAAAGCTTTATTCTCCATTATCAATCTCTGAACAATTTCGAAGAGTAAATCCAAATCTTTCTCAAACATAGCCTCCACAAATTTTTCTAAAAGTTCCTTTGGAACAATACCAAGTATTTCCCTAACCTGTTCCAAAGTGATCTTACCAGAACCATATCTTTGCACCTGCTCAAGTATGGCTAAAGAATCTCGGAGCGAACCAGATGCCTTCTCAGAAATAATTTTAAGAGCTTCATCTGTAATTTCAATTCCTTCAAGTTTTGAAATTTTTTTTAAATGTTCAAATACGAGATCATTAGAGATTAGTTTGAAATCCAGTATTTGACATCTTGATAGTATCGTTTCGGGTACTCTCTCAAGATTGGTGGTCGCAAGTACAAATAAAACGTGTGGTGGAGGCTCCTCAAGTGTTTTCAAAAGTGCGTTGAAAGCTTCACGAGTAAGCATATGAAATTCATCAATGATGTAAACCTTCATCTTTCCTTTAGCTGGCAAGTATGAAACTCTGTCTCTTATTTTTCTTATTTCATCTATGCCTCTGTTTGAAGCCGCATCCATTTCAACAACATCCATGAAGTTCCCGGAATCTATTTCAAGGCAATTTTCACATTTATTGCAAGGTTCTCCATCATGTGGATTAGAACAGTTCAAAACTTTGGCAAGTATTCTTGCGCAAGAAGTTTTTCCAGTACCCCTTGGTCCTGAGAATATATAAGCATGAGCCACACTGTTATTTTTAACAGCGTTCTTTAAGATTCTTTTTACATGTTCCTGTCCGACCATCTCTGAAAAAGTTTTCGGTCTGTACTTTCTGTACAGCACTTCACTCATGGACTTTTACCTTTCACTTTCTTTTTTGAAATATTCAAACGAGGTCTTCAGAAAAATTTCTGAAGTAAGTTCATCTATATTGCAAAGCCTTATTCTCTTTAATCTTTCGGACTGATGATTATCTATGAAATGTTTTATAGCTTCAAAAAAAACCCTCGCACATCTGTCCTTTGGAAACCCAAAAATCCCAGAACTTATCGCAGGGATCGAAATACTCTCGACTTGCAAATTTTCGGCAATTCTCAAAGAGTTAATCACAGCATTTCTGAGTTTTTCATCCTCTTTACCTTCGCCCCACACAGGTCCAACCGCATGTATAACGTATTTTGCCTTGAGATTCCCTGCTGAAGTCACCGCAACTTCTCCAGTTTTGACAGGCCCATATTTTGAGACATAATCGTTGCTCTCTTTCTGAATTATGAAACCGCCTCTTCTGACTATAGCGCCAGCTACACCACCACCATGCTGAAGCTGGGAGTTTGCAGCGTTAACTATGACATCTGTATCTTGCAAAGTTATATCATCCTGAACAATTTCAATCGTGATATTTTTATAAGTTAGACTTCTTAGAACCTTCATCTCAATACCCCTTTGAAAAATTTCAGAGCGGCGTTGGCATTCGCCTCAGGATTGTATCCACCTTCCTGAATGAACAAAAGAGGATAGTCAGTTTCACCGAGCATCTTTCCGATCGACTCATAATCATCGGTTTTCAAGCTAAAACCACCTTGAGGATCGTCTTCATGAGTATCAAAGCCTAAGGAAACTATTAAAAAATCAGGATCATAATTCTCTATTTCGCTCAAGGCAAGTTCAAGACTCTTAAGATATTCGTCTATCTTTGTCCCTTTTTCTAAAGGAATATTTATATTACGTCCTAGTCCTTCGTCCTCACCATTTTCCCACTCAAAACCACTTATCCATGGATATGCCCAGTTTGGATGACCGTGAATTGATATTGTCAAGAGATTAGAAGCATAGAATATATCCTGCGTACCGTTGAAATGGTGAAAATCAAGATCCAGAATCGCAACATCGAAACCTTCTTTGAGAATATAAAATGCCGCGAGAGCCGCATTGTTAAAATAACAGTAGCCACCGCAGGACAGACTATTTGCATGATGGCCAGGTGGCCTGCAAAGACAGTAAACAAAATCTTCGTCTTCGAGTATCAATTTAGCACCAGTTAAAGCCATTTTTGCACTTAACCATGCTTGCTCGAAAGTATTTCGCATTATGGGAGTCCCTGTATCAAAACATCTGTCGTATCCAAAAACTTCTGGAAAATATTCATCGTTCTTTTTCAAGCTCATAGCCTTGTTTTTCAGCCATTCAATGTACACAGGTGAATGAACAGTGTAAAGATATGAGATCGGAAAATCATGGGGTTCTACAAAGTCTCCCATTTCATGTACAATCAGTTTTTCTCTTATTCTCTCAATTCGTTCAGATTTATCGTAGTTTTCTATGAATTTTCCCTTATCTATTTCATGTTTAGGAATATGTTTTACGTGATCATGGCTGTAAACAACCTTTATCATTTTCATCACCGCTTTTTTCCAGCTTAGAAATCTTCTGAAGTCTTCTTTCGTGCCTTCCACCTTCGAACTCGGCTTCTGAAAAAGTATCCACTATCATCTTTGCGAATTCAGGCGCGATAAATCTACCAGGCAAAACCAATACATTAGAATTGTTGTGTGTTCTTGCCAGTCTTGCAAGTTCAGGGCAAAAACACAGCGCAGCTCTTATGCCTTTGATTTTATTTGCAGCTATAGACATTCCAATACCTGTCCCGCATATCAATATGCCGAAATCCACTATTTCTTCCAAAACATCTTTGCAAACCCTTTCAGCATAATCAGGATAATCAACCGAATCGTATCCAAAAGCACCTCTATCTATTATTTCATAATTATCTTCCTGCAGTAATTCCTTCAGTTGTTCCTTCAAACGATATCCTGCATGATCAGAGGCTATGGAAATTATTTTTTTTGACAAAACGCTCACTCCTCTATTGCTTTTTCAAAAGTATCGTATATATTCAAAATCTTATCAAGAGAAGTCAGCGAGAACAACTCCTGTAGATTTTTGTCCAGGCCAAATATTTTGAGTTTTCTGCCATTCAATTTGCACTGTTTGTGTAATCCTATCAGAACACCCAAACCTGAGCTATCAATGTAAGAAACGTTCGTTAAGTCAATCAAAAGATCCTTCGAAAAAGTATTTGAGATTTTTTCAAGTATCTGGTTTTTTATCCTGCCGGAATTCAACACATCGAAATCACCTGATAATCTGGCAAGATAAAAATTTTCCTTTTCCTCAAATTCGAACAAGAAAATCACCTCTATCAAAATTCGTTTAATTTCAATCTTATATTTGCAATAGCTTCCAAAAAGTCTTCTGGTGTTATGAGTTCACCATCTACCCTGTTCAGCGGTTCAAGTTTCAATCCCGGGTGCCTGAGTAATGCAACTTCTTTTATTATCTGTCCGAGGTTCATTTCAGCAACTATAACTGCATCGACATTTTTCATAAGCTTTCTTAGTCTATTGCTCGGGAAAGGCCAGATTGTTATAGGTTTAAAAAGTCCAACTTTTATTCCATCGTTTCTCGCTATTCTCAAGGCTCTCAACGCGCTTCTTGCCACAGAACCGTATGCTATCAAAAGTATTTCCATATCATCCACAAGATACTCTTCATAAATCGAAATTTCATCGGTATGTAGCTTTATCTTATTTTCAAGTCTTTTCAAAAGCTTAGAGGCAATATCGGATGTCCCAACTGGAAAGCCAGTTTCATCATGTATCAAACCAGAAATATGGAATTTACTCTTTCCCATTGCTCTCAAAGGATTAGGAATTTCCATTTCTGTTCCGAATGGATGATAAATTTCTTCATCTGAGATATCATCATTCATCCTTGGTATTATTTCAAGCTCATCATCAGATGGCAAGTAAAAACTTTCTCTCATGTGTCCAAGCAGTTCATCCATCAAAAATATAACAGGGGTTCTGAATCTTTCTGAAAGATTGAAAGCAGTTATTATATGTCTGTAAACTTCTTCTACGGTCGATGGATACAAAACTATTATTGGATGATCGCCGTGTGTTCCCCAGCGTGCTTGCATTACATCACCCTGCGAAGGCTTGGTAGGAAGTCCTGTACTCGGTCCGACACGCTGAACATCAACAAAAACACACGGGATCTCTGCCATGGAAGCAAAACCAATAACCTCCTGCATCAAAGAAAAACCTGGGCCGCTTGTGGCTGTCATAGACTTAACACCAGCTATCGACGCACCAACTATGGCGGCTGCACTCGCAATTTCGTCTTCCATCTGTATAAAAGCGCCATCATATTTTGGTAACTCTCTGGCCATCGTCTCTGCTATCTCAGACGCTGGAGTTATTGGATAGGCTGCGAAGAATCTGCAACCAGCTTTTATAGCCCCTAAAGCACAAGCTTCATCACCCTGCATGAAGACAAATTTTCTGTTAGCCAAGACTTTCCGTCCTTTCTTTCTCTATTATATCTATGGCGAAATCGGGACAATGATTTTCACACTGACGACAACCTATACATTTAGTATCATCTGCTACAGGAATATCAAGTTCCCCTACGGTTATTGCTCCAGCTGGACATATCCATGAACATATACCACACCTTTTACAATAATCCAGATTTATCTTGATATAAAACTCTCTTTTCATTAGATTCACCACCATTATTTTATCATGGAAAGAAATACTCCTGCTACTATTGCAGAACCAATAACTCCTGCAACATTTGGTCCCATTGCGTGCATCAAAATGAAATTCCCTGGATCTTCTTCCTGAGCTACTTTCTGTGCGACTCTCGAAGAATCAGGAACAGCAGATACCCCTGCGGCACCTATCAAAGGATTTATTTTCTTTTTGAGAAAAAGGTTAAAAAATTTCGCCAGTAATATTCCGGCTGCAGTTGCAGAAGCAAAAGCTACAATTCCAAGAAGTATTACTTTCAATCCGTCGGCTGTTAAAAAAACATCGGCTCTGGCAGTGGAACCAACCGAAAGGCTCAGAAGGATCGTTACACTATCAAGAATGTATCTTGAAGATGCTTCAACCAATCTTTTGGCAACTCCACATTCTCTCAAAAAATTTCCAAGCATCAACATTCCAACCAAAGGCAAAGCTTTGGGAACAAAAAAACCTATTATCAAAACAACTACCAACGGAAAGACCAGTTTTTCTAACTTTGAAACCTCACGAGGTTTTGGCATCCTTATTTTTCTTTCAGTCTTTGTTGTGAGCAACTTCATAATCGGAGGCTGGATTATAGGAATCAATGAAATGTAAGAATAAGCAGCGACGGCTATTATTCCAAGCAATTGAGGAGCGAATTTTGTTGCAACGTAAATAGATGTTGGGCCATCAGCACCACCAATTATCCCTATTGCAGCGGATATTTTAAGATCAAATCCGAGATAATGGGATGTTAAAAATGCTACAAGTATCCCAACCTGTGCCCCGCCACCCAGAAAGATTGTTAATGGATTTGAGATCAGGAATGAAAAATCCGTTAGTGCACCTATTCCCAAAAAAATCAAAGGCGGATAAACCCCTGTAAATAGTCCTCTTTGAATGTACCACAACAGTCCACCAGGCTGGTTCGAAGTTGGTTCATTAAGAATCCCGGTGTATTCCGGTGGAATATTAGCAAGTATCATTCCAAAAGCTATGGGAATCAGAAGAAGAGGTTCAGCATGCTTGGCAACCGCATAATAAAGCAATATAAAGGCTATTGCTATCATTACAATATTGCCAAGTGTTAAGCCGTTGAAAGCCATCGAATTCACAAAATTTCCAAGTGCTTCTATCAATGTCAACACTCTCCAACTGAAAATTATGAATAAAGAGGGCGCATGAGCGCCCTCTTATGAAAGACACGGATTATCCATGCTTTATTGCAGCCTGCGCAGCTGCAAGTCTTGCAACCGGTACTCTGAAAGGTGAACAACTTACATAGTTCAAACCAACCATATGACAGAATTCAATTGACGATGGTTCTCCACCATGCTCACCACATATACCGAGCTTTATATCAGGTCTCACTGGTAAAGCCTTTTCTTTTGCTATCTTAAGAAGCTGGCCCACTCCTTCACGGTCTAACTTTTTGAATGGATCATCCGGCAGTATGTTTTTGTCCAAATAATCCTTCAGGAACTTACCAGCATCGTCTCTACTGAATCCAAAGGTCATCTGTGTGAGGTCATTGGTTCCGAATGAGAAAAATTCAGCTTCTTCTGCTATTTGATCAGCTGTCAGTGCAGCCCTTGGAACTTCTATCATTGTACCAACAAGGTATTTGAGCTCTACACCGTGTTCTTTCATAAGCTTTTCGACAGTTTCAACGATTATGTTCTTTAGATACTTCATTTCATTTATATGTCCCACGAGTGGAAGCATTATTTCAGGTATTACTTCTATTCCTTCTTCTTTCTTGAGTTCGATAGCCGCAAGTATTATTGCCTCAGTCTGCATCACGGCTATTTCTGGATATGTTATCGCAAGTCTACAACCCCTGTGTCCGAGCATCGGGTTGAATTCCTTAAGTGACTCCACAGTCTCTTTCAACTCTTCAACAGATATTCCCATGTCTTTTGCAAGTTGTTCTATTGCTTCTTCTTCATGTGGTAAGAATTCATGAAGTGGTGGATCGAGAAGCCTTATTGTGACTGGTAATCCTTTCATGATTCTGAATAGACCTTTGAAATCTTCTTTCTGCATTGGAAGAAGTTTGTCGAGTGCTTCCTGCCTCTGTTCCTTGGTCTTTGCAACGATCATCCTTCTGACAATAGGTATTCTATCCGCTTCAAAGAACATGTGTTCTGTTCTACAGAGTCCTATACCTTCTGCACCAAATCTTCTTGCCGCTTCGGCATCTCTTGGTATATCTGCATTTGCTCTTACACCAAGTTTTCTGAATTTATCAGCCCATTCGAGTATCTTGCCAACATAACCAACAAGTCCTTCAGGAACGACAGTTTTCAACTGTCCAAGCATAACTTCTCCAGTGCTTCCATCGATGGATATCCATTCTCCTTCTTTTACTACAACACCATTCGCCTTGAATTGTTTATTTTCTTCATCAACTTCCATCTCTTCACAACCTACTATACAAGGTTTACCCATACCTCTTGCAACAACTGCCGCGTGAGAAGTCATACCGCCTCTTGAGGTCAGTATACCCTGTGCTGAATTCATTCCACCGACATCTTCAGGTGAGGTTTCAGGTCTTACGAGAATAACTTTTTCACCCTTTTCTGCCCATTCTTCAGCGGTTTTTGCGTCGAAAACTACCTTCCCTGTTGCAGCACCTGGGGATGCAGCAAGACCCTTTGCGATGACTTTTGCGTTCTTTCTTTCTTCAGTATCAAATGTTGGATGAAGAAGTTGTTCGATCTGCTCTGGTTGGATTCTCAAAATTGCTTCTTTTTCATCTATTAAACCTTCTTCAACCATATCAACCGCTATTTTAACAGCTGCTTGGGCTGTTCTTTTACCCGTTCTTGTCTGTAATAAGTAAAGCTTTCCGCGCTCAATTGTGAATTCAACATCCTGCATATCTCTGTAATGCTTTTCCAGTTTCTCGAATATTTCCACCAACTGATTGTAAACTTCTGGCATTCTGTTTTTAAGTTCATCGAGCGGAAGAGGTGTTCTTATACCCGCAACAACATCTTCTCCCTGAGCGTTTGGTAAAAATTCACCGTAGTATTTTTTTTCACCTGTGGATGGGTTTCTTGTGAAAGCAACTCCCGTTCCACTGTCTTCTCCCATATTACCAAATACCATGGCGACTATGTTGACTGCTGTTCCAAGAAGCTCTCCTTCTTTTATGCCATGAATCTGTCTGTATTTGATTGCTCTTTCGTTCATCCAGCTACCGAAAACAGCATCGATCGCTAACCATAGCTGTTTTTCTGGATCTTGCGGAAATTCTTTTCCATATTCCTTATAGAGTTCTTTGTAAGACTCTACGACTTTTTTCAGATCTTCTGCATCGAGTTCTGTGTCAAGTTTCACACCTTTTTCATCTTTAACTTTTTGAAGTCTCTTTTCGAACTCCTCATGTGGTATCTTCAAAACAACATCGCCAAACATCTGCATGAACCTTCTGTAAGCATCGTAGGCAAATCTTTCGTTGTTTGTAGCATCCGCCAGTCCTTTAACTGTTTCATCGTTCAGTCCAAGGTTTAAAATGGTATCCATCATACCAGGCATTGAAACTGCCGCACCTGATCTTACAGAGACAAGCAATGGATTACTTGGATCACCAAATTTTTTGCCGGTAGTTTCCTCGAGCTTTTTCATTGCCTCTTCAACCTGTGCTTTCAGTTCATCAGGATAAGTTTTTTCATGCTTGTAGTAATAATCGCAGACTTCTGCAGAAATAGTGAAACCAGGTGGTACAGGAATTCCAAGATTTGTCATTTCTGCGAGATTAGCTCCTTTACCACCCAATATGTTTTTCATCTTTGCATTACCATCGGCTTTGCCGTTAGCAAAAAAATATACGTATTTAGCCACACTGCCACCTCCATTTTTGTATAACCTTGTAAAACACACCAGCAAAAATTATACCACAGCAATCGTTTATTTATGGTTTTGATAAAGTAACATGTTTGCCACAATTATCAGCTGATTCCATTTCAGCCATCGCTATTATTATCGTTTCCATGGAACTTACAGGTGTTGCAACCTCGATTGGAGTATCGTTCAATACCGCACTCGCAAAGTATTTTATTTCTCTGTAATATCCGTTATCAGTGGAAAGTTCTGGAGTGAAAGATTCACCATCATTCGGATTAACTTTCAAAACACCTTTCTCATAGACAATGTTGCCTTTTTCAAAGTTCACCCTGAATCTCATGTCAAAACCAAAGTCTCCATTGAGCACCCAATCATCTTCAGCAGTTATAACTTTTCCATCTTTATAGAAATAATGTGTTGAAACTATGTCGTATCCACTTCCCTCTATTACATTCCTTCCAACTGTGGAAACAGCTTCAGGCATTCCAAATAACCAGTTTATCGTGTCTATGTCGTGAATGTGCTGATCCAACAATGCACCACCACTTTTTTCTTTTCTCAGCAACCAGTTTTCATAAGACCATTTGGGTGTTGTACCACCTCTGAAGAAATAACCGCCCAAAACTTTTCCAAATTTTTCTTCTTCCACAACCTCTTTTAAATATTCATACGCAGGCCAGAATCTTAAACAATGTCCTATCATCAATTTCCTGTTATTTTTCTCAGCAGCCTCTATCATTGCCTGACATTCCCGGGGATTCATAGCCATAGGTTTCTCACACAATACATGCATTCCTTTGTTAAGTGCTTTAATCGTAGCATCAGCATGTAAATAAGTTGGCAAAGCTATATCAACGTAATCCAGCTGTTCCTTTTCAAGCATCTCATCATAATTACTGTAAAGTCTGTATCTCGAAAAATCGTACTTCTGATTTCCAACATCTAAATTCCCAGGCAAAAATTTGTTCTGGAATTTCGTCGTATCAATATCACATATCGCCACCAGTTTAACTGGAAATCCTTCTTCTTCTAATCTTAAGTAAACATCCAAGTGTCCTCTTCCCATGAATCCTAATCCAATCAAGCCAACCTTGATCACAGATATCCCTCCTATATTGTTGGTAGTTTTAAACCTCAAATCATCTTACCCAATATTCTGTCCATTACTTGAGAGGTATTGTAAATCACCTGATCACTATGATAATTGTAAGGCGTCATCTCCGCGATAACATAATCATCATATCTAACACACTCAAGCGCTTCAACCACCGCCGGGAAATTCACATCACCGTTCAAAAGATCAACAAAGCCATTTATGTTGCCAATTGATCTTCTGAAGTCTTTGAAATGAACTTTTTTAATTCTTTTCCCGAGTATTTTTATCCATTGTTCTGGATATCCGTTATAAACAACATTTCCAACGTCGAAATATGCTCCTACAAAAGGGCTGTTTACTTTGTCTATAAAATCTCTAAATTCAATTGGTGATAATAAAAATTTATTCCAAACATTCTCTAAACCTATATGGATCTGCAGTTTCTCTGCATATTTTTTAAGCTCAGCGAAAATCCCTAAGGCTCTTTCAAATGCTTCCTCATAGCTCACGTCCTCTTTTACAAGTCCAGGAACGATCAACACAGTATCAGCACCAAGAAGCTTTGCAAATTCGATTTGTTTTACCGCTATTTCAAGTGCCTTTTTTCTGATTTGAGGATTAGGATCCGTGAAAGAATATTTCCAGTACAATCCACTTGCCAGACTTGAAATTTCTATACCAATATTTTCTGCCAGAGTCTTCAGATTGACTAATTCATTTTCTTTACTCTTCAAATTGATTTCTCCTTCTTCGTCTAAACTCAATTCAATACCATTAAATCCTGCTTTTTTGGAAATCGTCATACAATCTTCCAGTTTTATTCCCCTTTTGAAAGACCATACGTTTATACCTTTTTTCATAAACAATCACCTGCGATATCAAGTCTTTCGGCTAATTTTTCACAGATTTTTTCCAGAAATCTCCTGTCTATCTCATCGAAAGCATTCAAGGTGTGGCTGTCTATATCGAGTTCGCCGATGAATTTATCACCTTTCATTATCGGAACAACGATTTCAGACTTGACCTTTGGACTGCAAGAGAGATAGTTGGTTTCCTTGGTAACATCCTCAACAAGAAAAGTCTGTTTTGTAACTGCAGCTTGACCGCAGATACCTTTTCCGTAGGGTATTTCGACATGAATGGTGGGTTCACCCACAAAGGGTCCAAGAACGAGCTTTTCTCCATCGTTAAGATAAAATCCAACCCAGTTGTAATACTCAACGTTATCTGATAACAATCTTACGATTTTTTCTAAAAGTTCCTTTGAATCTTTTGTCTCTTCGAAGATTTCGGCAAGCTTCCAGGCTAATTTCTCAAAAAGTTTTTCTTTTTCCATGTTTCTTAAATCCCCCCTTTTTGGATATCAATAGATATTTTACAACAAAAAAGCCTCCGTTTTTCGGAGGCTTTTTTATTGGTGGAGTCGATGGGATTCGAACCCACGACCTCTACCGTGCCATGGTAGCGCGCTCCCAACTGCGCCACGACCCCACTTAGCTCTATCATTTTATAACGAAACTGAGAATATTGTCAAGCGTCAGCTTTTTTAGGATCAAATTGACCATATCTCTTCATGGTCATGAGGAGTTTCACAATATTCACATACCAGTTTATCACCAATTCTAATAAAAGAGGAAGGAACTCCTTCACCGTTTTTTGGATTGGTTATACAATTTTCATTTTTACAGCTTATCTCTTCAAAATTGTAGATCCTGGGCGGAAGTTTTATTCTGTATTTTTCTTTGACTGAACTTTCCTTGATTATGTTGACAGTTGTGTTAGGTGAGATAGCGGAAAGTTTTTTTATTTCTTTTTTAGTTAGATATCTATCAGGAAGGCTTATATAACCTTTGTAACTACCATCTGCTGACTTGAAGATACCATCAGCACTATCACAATCGTACAGTTTCAGGATTTTTCTTATTTTGACTACCGTTGAATAAATTTCTTCGGGTGTTTTACCTTTTGCTATATGATCTATGACAGTGCCGTTGTCGATAGGTTTTATTCCCCTTTTACCTTCTTTGAGCACTCCTTTCGTCCCATGAGTCACCTTCGCTGGAATTATAAACTCATACTCGTCTTCCTGAATATTGTCTTTTGTTTCTTCAAAACTCGCTTCCATTTTGATGGCCCCACCCAGCATTGAAAGTAGTACCACTCTCACCCAGTAACCGTTCATCGCTTGCTCTTCCCATCCATTCAAAGACAGATTATCAAGAAAAACAGGTATTTCTGGATCAATCTTTGGTCTTGGTAAAGGATGATAAAATTTTGTACCTTCTCTAACTTTATCAAGCATATCTTTTCTGAACGTTACTGCCTTTTTCAAAACATCTGCTTTTTCCAGCACATCCTCACCCATTCTTTCAAGTTGAAGTCTTGTGAAATACCATACATCAGCTGTTTTAACTTCTTTGAGGTATTCATCTATAGATTCGTACTTTCTGACCTCAAAACCATTCTCCTTCATCTTATCAATGTAGTGTTGAGGCATTTGAATCTCTTCAGGTGCTATCAAATCCACCTCGATGTTCTTGAAAATTCTTAATCCATCGACTTTAGAGTGCACCGTTCTTCCATGTAACAGATCACCGATCAAAGCTATCCTTATATGTGTATTGTCAAAGCCTTTATGTTCAAGAAAAGTATATTCATCAAGCAATTCCTGAGTGGGATGTTCGTGTCTACCGTCTCCACCGTTTATGAAGGCGGGTTTTCTTATTCCGTGCCTATCTGCAAACTCTCCAACCTTTCTCTCAAGAAGTCTTGGTACTCCTTCAAGTCTGGTTCTGGTTACGAATATGGAATAATCCCCATAACTTGTCAGCATATTGAAAGTATCAACATAACTCTCCCTTTTGTTAAAAGATGAATGTTCAGAATCAAAGATATTCACCTTGGCATTTTTATGAAACTTCGCCGCATTTATGAAAGATTCTTTCGTTCTCGTGCTCGGTTCTACAAAAACTATGTAAATATTCACTGGTTCTTTTATCTGAAATTCATCCGTGTTTTCTCTGTTTTTCCATTTTTCCTTCAATCTTTTGGTCTGTTCATAAAGAAACATCTGTTCTTCAATACTGAAATCCCTTATTACTGCTAAAGTTCTACTCAAAAAGTTTTTTTCCACTGTTATGCACCTCCATTTAATATAAAAAAAGTCAGCCATCTGGCTGACTCAATTAATGGTATTCATTTTGATAAGACGACTTTATCAAGAATCTCGAAAATCTTTTATACATTCTTACAAGCTCACCTCAGGAAGGATTTTAAAAAATAATACCATTATTTTTATAGATTTTCAACACTCAAGTATCTTTCACCCGTGTCTGGAAAAACTACAACAACTCTTTTATCTTTTCCCAATTTTTTCGAAATTTGAACAGCTGCATAACATGCAGCACCTGCCGATATTCCAACAAAAAGTCCTTCTTCCTTACATAAACTCTTAGACATGTTAAAGGCATCTTCATCTGAAACTCTTATTATCTCGTCTATTATTTTTACATTCAGAACATCCGGTATGAATCCGGCACCAATTCCCTGTATTCTATGAGGTCCCGGTTGTCCTCCTGATAAAACTGGCGATCTTTCAGGTTCAACTGCAACTATCATGATTTTATCGTTGTACTTTTTCAGTACTTCACCAACTCCTGTTATAGTTCCACCTGTTCCAACTCCTGCAACGAAGGCATCTATCATTCCATTGGTTGCTTTCAAAATTTCCAGAGCTGTTGTTTTTCTGTGAATCTCAGGATTGGCTAAGTTTTTGAATTGTAAAGGCATAAAAGCACCCATCTCAGTTGCTATTTCTTCAGCTTTTTTTATTGCTCCTTTCATTCCCTCATTTGCAGGAGTCAATACAATTTCAGCACCAAAGGATTTCATGATCTTCATTCTTTCAGGACTCATTGACTCCGGTATCGTCAATATACAACGATATCCTTTTACAGCACAAACCATTGCAAGACCAATCCCGGTATTTCCGGAAGTTGGCTCAACAACGATTTTATTCTCGAGCAATCCTTTCTCTTCGGCATCCTCTATCATCGCTAAAGCTATTCTGTCTTTGACAGAACCACCAGGATTGAAAAATTCAACCTTTGCCAAAATCTCAGCGCCATCCTCTGGAACAACTCTATTTAGACGTATCAGCGGAGTATTTCCTATCAACTCCAACACATTCGAATAAATTTCTTGGCGCACGCTTTTTAACCTCCTTGGCAAACTTCTAATAGTTTTTCTCGCAGACCTTTTACAACAAATCTTCCCCACGAGAAAGTTATGAAAGCAGAAGAAGCGTTTCCAAGAACGATTCCCAACCACACGCCCAAAAGGCCGAGATTCAAAATGTAAACAAAAAACCAGGAAAAAACAACCTGCATGACGATTGTTCTCAAGATAGTTGCTAAAAGGCTTTTGAATCCCTGACCTATTCCCTGAAACATGGAGGATGTGAACATACCAAAAGGAGTTCCAGGAAGAAAGAGGCTCATCACTCTCAGTGCAACAACTAAATCATTGTATATACTTGAACCTCCCTTTGAATAAGTAAAGATCTTCGCGATATAGGGCGAGAATATCAGAATAATCGACATTATCCCTACACCTATTAACAAGCCGATTTTTACAGCATAAACATGAGCTGTTTCAAGCTTTTGGATATTTCTTTCTCCGAAAGCCGCTCCGGTAACAGAGGTAACTGCCATAGCCATTCCTATGAGAGGCACTGTACCAAAATTTATAACTCTCCAGGCACTTGTAAAAATTGCTATCCCGTAATCTCCACCAGCTGCTATAACAAAAATATTCAGAACATACATCGCAACGGACATAGTTATCTGTGCTAACGAGGCTGGGATTCCTATTTTAAGAATTTGCTTTAAAATCTGTGAATCAAATGATAACTTAAAAGAAACATATGTATCTTTTTTCCAGAAAAGCCAGCGTCCTATTAAAAAAGTAGAAACACCTATCGATATAACCGTAGCAACGGCAGCACCTTTGACTCCAAGTTTTAGAACATATATAAAAATCGGATCGAGCAAAATATTCAGAAAAGAACCAGCTGCGATCGCTATCATAGCTCTTTTTGTATCCCCTTCTCCTCTCAAAATGCCGTTGGCAACGTTGTTAAACATCAACAAAACAATCGAATATATTAGTATCATTGCGTATTCAAGAGAAAGGTTGAGCGTCTCAGCTTGAGCACCAACAAGTTTTAAGATCGGTTTGATACTTAAAGCGAAAACAAAAGTAATTATTATTCCTATAATCAAAGAAAGAAGCATAGAAATCGACGCTGCAGTATCAGCACCACTTTTGTTCTTTTCACCAACTTTTTGAGCAACCACCGAACTTGCTCCAACGCTTATTCCAGCTGCAATAGCAATAAGAATCATGAATATAGGAAAAAAGAGTCCAATTGCAGCAAGTGCCTGCGGACCAAGACCAGCTACCCAGATTCCATCAGCAAGGTTGTAAATCGATTGAACCAACATAGCTATCATAAGTGGTATCGATAGTTTGATTATTGCTTTTTTAGGATCTCCTCTGAGAATCTTTGTACCTCTTGTTTCTTCCGGCAATTTTTCACCTCCATAGTAAAAACTCATCGTAATTATACAAATTTTTTGAGGTGTTTTTCGTATGATTTTAACCTACAAGTTT
>JARRBB010000001.1 GCA_029981435.1 Thermotogaceae bacterium
TGCTCTGGCGGCGGAACGGAAGGAAAACTCTTCTGGTCTACGAGTCATCACGGGTTGAAGCGGGAAGCCATGACTTCTATAAGTCATGGTAGTTCACTGTTATATACAGCAAATCCTATGTAATCCGAAAGACTGGGTATTTTTTCTTCAAACTCAGTTGATAAACCAATAAAATCATTCATGGTAAAGGCATAAAGGACAGACTTTTCAGTTTTAGAATCTTCAACTTCGCAGATTAGAAACTCCACAATGTATCACTTCCTCAAAAGTTCATCAAGATACCAGAGTTCATAGTCTTCAGGGTTTAGAAAAACGGCTTTTTCCAGAGAATTTTTTGCTTCATCCAGTTTTTTCAGGTTCATTTCAGCGATCGCCTTATATTTCCATACTATATATGAGATAGGATTATCTTCAAGCAGTTTATCTATAGCTTTTAAAGCTTCTTCGTATTTTCCATTTTCTATGAGATTTTCTACAAATTCCAGAGACAATGGCTGGAAATTTTTCACTTTTTTATTCTCCGAATCAGCAACTTTTGTCCTTTTTATTTTTATCGTACTACTTTTGGAGTGAGTGGAGCGTTTTTTTGAGATATCTGAAAATCGTTTCTTAGACCAGTAAATACTGTTTTTGAATTTTAAAGGTTCAAAGAAACTTTCAAGTTGCTGGTAATATTCACCTTTTCCAAGTATTAATACTCCATCTTTTCTCAAAATATTTGCTACTTTGTTCAAAACCATTTCTATGCTTAAAGGTTCGAAGTATATTAGAACTTTTCTCAACATAATTATATCGAATTTATCATCCATGCTCAATTCAAGTATATTTCCAGTCTCAAAAGCAACCTTCTTTCTGTAAGTATCTTTAACCTTCCATTTGTCGTTAACTCTAACAAAATATTTTTCAAGTTCACTGATGGTAAGTTTACGAATACTCCAAAAATCATAAATCCCTTCTCTTGCCTGTTTTATTCTCTCAATAGAAGCATCTATGCCATAAGCATTGTATTCAAGACCGAGTTCTTCAGCTATAAAACAGAAACTATAAACCTCTTCTCCCTTTGAACATCCCAAACTTAGAAAATCGATTTTTCTGTTTCTGAATCTTTTAAGATATTCTTTGAGAGCAAGCCACATTTCACGATCTCTGAAAAAATATGATTCTCCGATCAAAATTTTATCCAGTTCGCTGTCGGAGTAAATGTTTTTGATGTTTTCGATTTTTCTTTTTAAGCTGTTGGGATCGATACCGTATTTTTTCAACAGTTCAAGAAGATATTTCGTCATTTTATCATCTCACATATTCAGAAAGTCTTTGGCGCTCTCAAAGCGTTTTTTAATCTCTTGAACGATTTCATTAACCATGTTAGGTTTCAATTTGAGTGCGTTCCATGTTTCGACATTTATTAATTTTGATGGATACCAGTTCAGGTGTCCAAAAACAGTGTTAGAGAGAAGATCTGCCACGTGCACCACACTTACGATGTCGAAATATACGTCTTTTACATTGGTTGGTGTGTGATGGTTACTAACACTCAGAGTTATTATTTCAGGGAAGTTCCACTTTCTGCAGATTATTTCACCGGTTGTTTGATGAGAAGGGATCTCAAGATGAATTTCAGCTTCATAAAAAGACAGTGAAGTTTTCCTGCAGACTTCTAAAACATACTTCAATATGTCCGGATTTATAATAGCCCAGACGGCTTTACCTATATCATGGAGTAAACCACATATAAAAAGTTCTTCTTTGTTAGGGTAATTTAACTTTTCGCCCAACAACTCAGAAAATATAGCAACATTTATTGAATGTTCCCAAAGTTTCTTCATATCTACTGAAGCGGTTTGATTTTTGAAAAGGCTCTCATAAACCATAACTCCAAGTGCCAGATTTTTGATAGTCTTAAATCCAAGAATAGTAACCGCCTGTGATATCGAAGAAACTTTTCTTGGGAATCCATAATAAGCTGAGTTTGACAATTTCAGAACTTTTGAACTTAAAGCCGGATCCATTGAAATGACCTTTGCCAGGTCAGCCGCTGATGACAAAGGATCATTTGCCACACTTATGACTTTCTGATGTATGAAATTTAAAGTTGGAATATCGTTCAAGCTTTCTATTATTTTGATTATTTCTTCTCTATCTATAATCAATCACCTCTAACTGGAATGGTAAAGAAAAACTTCGAACCATCGTTAGGTTTACTTTCTACCCAGATTCTCCCAGCGTGTTTTTCAACGATGGTTTTGCATATCGCCAGCCCAAGACCTGTTCCACTGACTTCATTTGTTAAATAGCTGTTTACTCTGAAAAAGCGTTCAAAAATCTTTTCTTTCAAATCTTCTGGAATTCCTATACCGTTGTCTTCTACTATTACGGTTATTTCATTTTCATTCCTTTCCAAAGATACCTTTACAAATCTCTTGTTTTTATTTTTATCACTGTATTTTATACCGTTTTCTATTAAGTTCGTTAGTACCTGCCTTATTCTGTTTTTATCAGCTTCCACTGTTACAGGTTGTGTTTCTTCGAAAATAAGTTCAACGCCTCTGGATGAAGCAAATTCTTGAAGAGAAACTATTAAATCTTTACATAATTTTGTGATATCGAATTCCTCTTTATTCAATTCAAACATTTCGCTTTCCATCTTTGAGAAGTCAGTTAACTCACTTACCAGTTGCTCAAGATGTTCAGATTGTTCAAGAATTGTTTTAAGAAAGCTTGAGAGTGTTTCGCTGTCAAGTTCATCAATAGAATCAATTATCGTTTCTGAATAGGCTTTTATTGCAGCAATTGGAGTTTTGAGTTCGTGAGAGATTGTGGCTATAAACTGATTTTTCATTTCATCAATTTTTCTCAGCCTATCCAATTCGTGTGAACTCGTTATATCTCTCAAAATAACCATAACCTGGTCCTGAAAATTGAAATACACGGGAAATGTTGTTATAGAGTAAAAAACAGATTTTCCATCGGCTAAATCTTCGAATTCCAAAATTTGAGATTCAGAAGTTTCCAGAGTCTTCGATACAAGTTTTTTTATAGTGTTCACAACTTCCTCGGACAGTTTCTGAGAGGTTTTGAATTTTTTGTTTTCAAAAGTTGTTTTTAAACCTTTATCGTAAACAGCTATTTCATAGTCCATTGAATCGAGAATGGTTTGCATGTATTCGTAGAGATTCTCAAGGATTTCATTTTTCTTCTGAAGTTGTTCGTAGAGTGAAACACTTTCGAGAACCATGGAAGTCTGAAACTTCAAAAAGTTAAATATATCGATATCCTCTTGCCTTATAGAATCTACAGAATTACTCAATTCAACAACTAAAAGACCAAGGATTTTTGGATTTTTATTCAATGGAATGAACAAAAAGTTACTTTTTCCAATACTCTGTATGCCTGGAAGACCTCTTTTTATTATCCATAGTGCGAGATCATAGAACTCATTTTCATCGATGGATAAATCGTCTGAAAGACTTATAAATTCAAGCTTGTTTTCAAGGGTTTCGTTATATCTCAAATAAGCAAAATTTTTTATTTCAACAAGGTTGTTCAACGTTTTTAGTAAGGCATTATAGACGTCTAATGACGTTTTGACGCTCATCATATTCTTTGTAAAAGAGGACATAACGATGAGTAACTTTTCGGAATAAGAAATAGTCTTTTCAGTCATGAAAGGATTTTCATCCTCCAAAATAATTCAAAATTTTAAAAAGAACCATGCTTAAAACCGCAGCTGTGGGAACTGTTAAGAACCAAGAGAAGAATATGTTTTTCAAAACACTCAAATTTATGGCTTCTATCCCTCTTGCAAGTCCAACACCGACAACCGCACCAACAACGGTATGGGTTGTGGAAACAGGTAATCCAAGAACGGAAGCAACCAGAACAATAGTTGCTGTAGAAAAGTCTATTGAGAAACCTCTTGTGTTGGTTAATGCTGTTATTCCTTCACCAACTGTTTTCATCACTCTGCTTCCCCACAAAGCAACACCAACAGCTATTCCTAATCCACCTATTACCAGTATCAATCGTGGGACCGGCACTTTAGAGCTGAGTGACATCCCTTTATAGACAGCATATATAGCAGCAACGGGTCCTATTGCATTTGCAACATCGTTTGCACCATGGGCAAGTGCGACATAACAGGATGTTACAACTTGCATATTCTTGAATATTTTTTCCACCTCGTTGTATTCATCTCCCAGAACCCTTCTTTTTTTCAGCCTTGAATATATAAATAAACTTGAAACAATGAAAACTAACACTGCGATTATCAAACCAGTCATTATGGAACCTTTAAGGACTTTTACTACAAATGAAAGCGCGATTATCATAAAAGCTGCTCCGATGAACCAGGGACCATATTTTTTAGCATTCTTGAAAGGCTTATCCGAGTGTAGAATCAGAAATGATATCAGCTTGAACACAACAAAAGATACCAGCAGACCTGCAACAGGCGATAAAATCCAGCTTATGGTTATTATAAGTATTTTGAGCCAATCGAACCACACTCCAACCGGCAACAGCGATTCCAAATCCTGCCATTGCTCCGACTATTGAATGGGTTGTGGAAACTGGTAACCCAAAATAAGTGGCTATGAAGATCCAGATTGCTGTTGCAATAAGGGCACTGAAAGCTCCTAACATGAAAGCATTGGGATCGTTAACTTTTGCTGGGTCAACTATACCTTTTCTAATTGTTTCGGTAACATGGGCACCAAATATCGCAGCGCCAGCAAATTCCAGTATCGCTGCTATTATAACTGCTTGTTTTATATTTATTGCTCTAGCACCTACAGCAGTTGCCATCGAATTGGCAACATCGTTTGCACCAATTGACACAGCGACTATGAAGCCTACAATCCCGCCAAGCAACAGTATGTTCATTTATTATGTCACCTGCCTATTTTTTTAATATTGATGGGATCATATCTATAACGTTTTGAGAAACATCGGCTATTTTCGAAATAGTAAGAACAAGGTTTCTCAAGAACATCAAATCAACAGGGTTATAATTCTCTTTGTTTGAATATATCCATTTTCCTATTTCAAGAGTTATTTCATCTACCTTATCTTCTAACCCTTCCACTTTTTCCATTTCGAATTTCTCAGCTTCAATTTCTTTTTGGGAGAAATCCGAAATGAATATTCTCTCGAGCCTTTTTACACCATCTTCGAAAACGTCCACAGCGTTTTGAACTTCATTTACCAGCTCTGTGAGCATGTTTTTCAGTTCATCAGGCATTTCAAAACTATTCAAATACATTAATTTGGCAGTATCTTCCATTAGATCTATTATCTTGTCCTGATTATGAATGTATAAAACTATGGCAGATCTTTCAAAGGGGGTTAAATGATAACTATCAAGAGAACCTTTCAATTTTTCTTTGACTTTATCTGCTTCTCTTTCTAACAATGTTATTTCCTTGACTATATCGTCTATATTTTCGTGTTCAAAATAAACCTTTATTAATTCTGGGAATTTCATCGCGGCTTTTTCTATGATTTGAGCGTGTTTGACTATGGGTTCAACTATTTTAACATCTGGGAGCAACTTCTTGAATATTGCCATCTGTTATCCCTCCTTTTTTATATGAATAGAATCGTATATAATATACCATAGATACACAATTCGTTCGAAAAAAGAAAATTCTGTTGAATTTTAATGAAAGAGGGGGAAATATGGATATAAAAACAGGCAGGAATTTCTTACGATCAAATTGGGAAAAGCATACTCAGTTTGTCTCAGATCAGCAAAAAGGTCTTCCTCAGCCACCTCTTGAGAAACCTTTCGATTCGGATTCGAAACTGTACGATTTAGTTTCAACGGATATGATAAATCTCGGTGAGGTTTCTTTAAAAGAAGTTATCGCCAAGAGAAGAAGCAGAAGGAAATTTAAGGATATTCCTCTGAATCTGAAAGAATTGTCTTTTCTCTTATGGGCTACACAGGGAGTTAAAGAGATAATAAGGAATGGCTACGCAACTTTAAGAACCGTTCCATCTGCCGGTGCACGCCATCCTTTTGAAACATATCTTGTAGTTCACAATGTTGAGAGGTTACCTAAAGGACTTTATAGATATCTTCCAATAGAGCATAAGCTGTTGCTTATAAAAGAGAAAGATTTAAAGGAAAAAATAATAGATGCCTGTCTTGGTCAGCGCTTTGTTGGTGAATGTGCTGTAACTTTTATCTGGACTGCTATACCATATAGAACAGAGTGGAGGTATTCTATACTATCGCATAAGGTAATATTACTTGATG
Organism: Thermotogaceae bacterium; assembly: GCA_029981435.1. GTDB lineage: Bacteria > Thermotogota > Thermotogae > B21-G9 > HyVt-16 > HyVt-16. The sequence goes on from JARRBB010000001.1 coordinate 6,260, forward strand.
CTGGACATGTATGTCAGAATCTATATTTGGCCAGCGAAGCTATAAATTGTGGTACATGCGCAATAGGAGCTTATGATCAGCAAAAAATCGATGAATTGCTTGGTGTGGATGGCCATGATGAATTAACAGTTTATATAGCGCCTGTTGGAAAAATCTGAGTTTTCTGTAATCTTGCTTTCGTGCTATCATTAAAAAGTCTGGAGGTGTTGGGAATGAATGAACTACCTGTTAAAACCGTTATGGCGATAGTGGTAGCTAACAGAAAGGAAGTTTCAACTAAGGTCCAGCAGATACTGACAGGCTGGGGATGCCTTATAAAAACAAGACTTGGTCTCCATGATGGAGTGGCTGATAACTGCTCTGATGTTGGTTTGATAATACTTGAGTTAGTTGGTGATGAGTCACAGCACGAAGAGCTGTGCAGAAAGTTGAACCTTATAAAAGGTGTAAAAGCAAAGTATATGACTTTGAATCTCGACGAAGAATAGACTTTTTAAGAGTTCAGAAAAAATAAATAAAGGGAGGGATTGATTTGCAAAAGCATCCCATACTTAAAGATGCTGATTCAAAAATGAAAAAGAGTGTTCTGGCAATCGAAGAAGAATTAAAACATCTGAGAACAGGAAGACCTTCACCCGCAGTTTTAGAAGAGATAAAAGTCGATTATTATGGTACACCGACTCCAATAAACCAACTTTCAACTATAACTGTTGGAAATGACAGATCGCTGACAATAAAGCCTTGGGATAAAAATATGTTGAAGCCAATAGAAAAGGCTATATTGGCTTCTGATCTTGGATTGAATCCCATAAACGATGGTACTACTTTGAAACTTGTTTTTCCAACACCAACCACAGAACAAAGGCAGAAGTGGGTGAAAAAGGCCAAAGATATCGTTGAACAAGGAAAAATCGCCGTTAGAAATGTTAGAAGAGAATCGATCAAGGATGTTAAAAAAATGCAAAATGAAGGAACTATATCTGAAGATGATGCAAGAAGGCTGGAAGACGAGATTCAAAAAATAACTGACGAACATATAAAAGAACTCGATAAGATTTTTGAAAATAAGGAAAAGGAGATAATGGAATTTTGATAATTGAGAAGATTCCAACTCACGTTGCGATAATAATGGATGGAAACGGTAGATGGGCACGTTCAAAAGGCCTACCGAGAACAGAGGGACACAAAGCTGGAACTGAGGTTGCTGAGAAAACTATAAGGTGGGCTTATGAACTGGGGATAAAATATCTCACACTTTATACTTTTTCAACCGAAAACTGGAAAAGACCAAGAGAAGAAGTAAATTTTCTGTTCGATTTGTTTGCGGATTTCGTGACACGGAAAATACCAGAAGTTAAAAAAGAAGGGGTGAGATTGAGATTCATCGGGAGATTGGAGCAACTTCCTGAAAAGGTTTTAAAGGTTTGTAAAGTGGCAGAAGAAGAGACGAAGGGGAACAGCAATATAAACGTGCAGGTTGCCCTAAATTACGGTGGAAGAGCAGAGTTATGTGATACTATTTCACGTATAATCGAAGACTTTAAAAAAGGAAAGGTTGATCTGCCTATTACAGAAGAAACTGTCAGTAAATACCTGTACACTGCAGATATTCCAGATCCTGATTTAATAGTGCGAACCGCGAATGAAAAGCGACTGAGTAATTTTCTCATATGGCAGGCGGCCTATGCTGAGTATTATTTTGTAGATAAATTCTGGCCTGACTTTTCAAAAGAAGATCTTGTAGCAGCTGTTGAAGAGTATAACAAGAGGATTAGAAAGTTTGGTGCGGTGATAGAAAATGAGTGAAACGAAGGTTAGAGTTATTACTGCTGCTGTAGTAGCTCCTTTCGTGGTTCTTTGTTTTCTGTCTTATTCTTCTTTTATAGGATTGGTGGCCACAGTAGCCCTTTTAGCAAGTTATGAGCTTTTAAAAATGTCTGTAGGTAATTCTTACAGAACCGTTAGGAGATTGATAATAAATGGCCTGATAACACTTTCAAGCATATTGTTTGGCTATTTTGTTGATGTACCGATTTACGTTTTTATGGTATACACATCTATTACGATTATCATAGGTCTCGTATCGATAATTGGTGAACCTAAGGATTTTCTGATATTCGCAACGAATGGAGTTTTTACCCTATATTATGTTTCCTTCAGTTTATCCATGTTTTTGCCAATATACAGATTTTTTGGTCCTTTGCATGCTCTGTTGATATTATCGAGTGGCTGGATTTTTGATACCTTCGCCTATTTCGTAGGATCGAGATTTGGAAAGACGAAAATAAGCAAAAGAATTAGTCCTAATAAATCTCTTGAAGGAGTATTCGGTGGGTTATTTGGTGTTTTTTTGTATGTTCTGCTTTATGATTTTCTGTCCAAAATTTTGTTCGAGTTTGATATAATGAACATTTCCCAGATGGTTGTTTTCAGTATAGGTTTTTCTTTTTTGCATACCGTTGGAGATATATTTGAATCAGCTATAAAGAGAAACTATGGTTATAAAGATTCAGGTGCAATACTACCGGGCCACGGTGGCATGCTCGATAGAATAGATGGTTTATTGTTCTCAGTCCCCGGCTATCTCATTTTTCTAATAATATTCAAAGGTTTAGGAGGATGATGTATGAAATACATGAGTGGTAGAGAAATCAGAAGTTCGTTTCTGAAATTTTTTGAACAAAAAGGCCATACAATACTTCCAAGCGCTTCTCTTATACCTGAAGACCCGCAGTTGTTGTTTACAATAGCAGGGATGGTTCCTTTTAAACCAATATTCTGGGGAAAAGTGAAACCAACTTATACGAGGATAGCAACTGTTCAGAAATGTTTGAGAACTCTCGATATAGAGGAAGTTGGCAGGACACCGAGACATCACACTTTCTTTGAAATGCTGGGGAATTTTTCTTTTGGGGATTATTTTAAAAAGGAAGCCATAGAATATGCCTGGGAATATGTAACAGAGGTTCTTGAGATCCCTGAAGAGAGACTCTGGGTATCTGTTTACGAAGAAGATGAAGAAGCCTTCAATATATGGAAAAAATTTATTGGTCTTCCGGAAAGAAAAATAATAAAAATGGGCAAAGAAGATAATTTCTGGGGTCCAGCCGGTCCTACTGGTCCGTGCGGACCAGATACGGAGATATTTTTTGATACAGGTAGAACCGATTTGTGCAATAAAAGTCCAGATGATTGTGATCCTTCCTGTGATTGTGGAAGGTTTGTGGAAATCTGGAATCTCGTTTTTACTGAATTTTATCAGGATGAGAATGGTGAATTACATCCACTGCCACGAAAAAACATAGATACAGGCGCTGGTTTAGAAAGGTTAGCAGCAGCTATTCAAGGTGTATATTCAAATTTCGAAACGGATCTGTTTAAACCAATAATAAAGGTTATAGAAAAAATCACAGGAAAAGAATACGGTAAAAGTGAGAAAAATGATGTATCTATAAGGGTTGTTGCCGATCATTCAAGAGCGATAACCGCATTGATTTCAGATGGAGTGTTTCCATCGAATGAAGGTAGAGGATATGTTTTGAGAAGAATCATAAGAAGAGCTTCGAGACACGGCTGGCTTTTGGGCAAAAAAGAACCTTTTATATTTAAAATAGTTCCAGCAGTGGTTGAAGAACTTGGAGATGTATATCCAGAGATGAAAGAACAGCAAAATCTTGTTGAAAAAATAACAAAAGCAGAAGAAGAGAGATTTCTTGAAAGATTGGAACAAGGAATTAAAATGCTTGATGAAGTAATCAAAAATACTACCAGAAAAATAGGTGGTAAGGATGTTTTTAAACTTTACGATACCTATGGTTTTCCACCCGAACTTACCCTGGAAATAGCGAAAGAATATTCCCTCGATGTCGACATGGAAAGGTTTAAAGAAGAAATGGAGAAACAAAAAGAACGTGCCAGAACGGCAAGAGGTGAGCTTGAGTTTACCAAGCTCGAGGGTGTGTACAGGGAGATCGAAAACAGGATAGGAAAAGTAGAATTCACAGGATATACCAAATTTGAAGACGAGGCTGATTTGGAATTCATAATAAAAGATAATCAAATAATTTCGCAGGCTTTAGAAAATGAAACAGTTGAATTTGTAACCACAAAGACTCCATTTTACGCTGAAAAAGGTGGACAAATATCGGATACTGGAAAAATATACAATGAAGATTTCGAAGCACAAGTTATCCATGTTACCAATCCATACAACGATATAATTATTCACAAGGTGAAAATACTCAGAGGCAAAGCAGAAGTTGGTAAAAAGGTTAAGATGGTTATAGATAAAGATAAAAGACTTGCCACAACGCGTGCTCATACTGCAACACACCTTTTGCACAAAGCTCTCAAAGAAGTTTTAGGAGAACACGTTAATCAAGCAGGTTCGCTGGTTGATGTTGATAAATTACGATTTGACTTCACTCATTACGAAGCCATTGATACAAAAAATTTGGCAAAAATAGAAGAGATCATAAACAGAAAAATACTGGAATCTTTGCCAGTGGAGATAGACTACAAATCTTTGAATGAAGCTCAGAAAGAAGGTGCTATTGCTTTATTTGAGGAAAAATACGGGGATACTGTAAGAGTAGTTAAAATCGACGACTATTCAAAAGAACTCTGTGGCGGAACACACGTTAATAATACGTCTCAAATAGGTTTGTTTAAAATAATCTCTGAGGAGTCTATATCTGCGGGTGTGAGAAGAATTGAGGCTCTGACAGGATTGGAAGCTTACAGATTTGTAAATAAGGCATCCGAGTTGCTGGATTCGATTTCTGCTTTCTTAGAAATTGAGAAAACCAGAATCCTCGAAAAAATACAGAGTTTGCTGAATGAAAATAAAGAACTTAGAAAAACAGTTAGAGAACTCCAAATGAAGAACTTGAACAGTAATCTTGATGAAATAATATCCAGAGCTCGAGTTGTAGGTGATGTAAAACTGATTGAAATGGTTTTCGATGATTTCGATAATTCAGTGCTTCGCGATACTATCGATAAAATATCCAGTAAAGTACAGAATAGTGTAGTGTTGGCTTTCAACAAAAAAACTGATAGTAACGTTTCAGTTATGGTGAAAATCTCTAAAAATCTCACAGATAGATTTAAAGCAAGTGAAGTTGCAAAATTTCTCGCACAGATACTTGGTGGTGGCGGTGGTGGAAGGTCTGATTTTGCACAAGCAGGCGGAAAATATCCCAATAAAATTGAAGAGGCCATAAAAGCGGTTGAGGAATTTTTGAAAACGAAGTGATGAAGGATGACAGTAGGTGTTTTAAAGGTAACACTTAGACTATTTGGAATCAATTCTTTGAAAGAAAAAAGAAGTGTTATAAAGCATCTAATATCACAAATTTCAAATAAGTACAATGTATCAATTATAGAGAGTGATAATCAGGATTCCAAAGTCTGGGCTTCAATTGCAGTGGCAATGGTACGAAATTCTAAGGATCAGGTCGAAAAAACTATGGATTCTCTGGTTGATCTTATTGAAGAGCGTATGGGGATTGAAATATCCTCTGAAGAGAGAGAGGTGTATTGAAAAATGAGAAAAATGATTAGTTTTATATTTTTCAGTATCATAGTTACCGTTGCCCTATCGGCCAGCATAGTAATATATCAACAGGGTATTGCACTCATAAGCGATAAAGTTAACACAACCTCGAAGATTTTCAAAATACCTGTGAGCGAAAGATTTTTGGAAGGTTCATTCTTTGTTGAGCCTGTAGATGGAATATACAAAATCAATTATTACGAAGGTGAAGAGCCTACATTAAAAAAATACTATGAGGGTTACACTGGGAGCAAAATAAAATTCGTATTCGATGATGGAACTATAAAAAATTGCTTAATATTATCAGCGGAACCTTTGATTTTAAAAGATGTCGATACAAAAGATGTTTATTTCAACCCGAATGGTTACCCTATTTTCCCTAATGAACTTTACATGGATTCAAAAAACTATTTCGTGGTTGAAACTTACAAACCTTTCGATTCTTTGAGTTATTCATATTTGACCGAAGGAATGAGCTGGAATGCAAAATACTTCTTAACCATGAGCTCAGATAAAGAATTGGATTTTTCTGGCTATTTTAACATCTCAAATGATCTCGATATGGGATTTTTCACCTACGATATTTATTTGCTTGCCGGTGAAATATACCGTCCTCAAGCTATGTATGAAGAGACAAGATTCATGAAAACAGCTTCTTTTGCACCGTCGGCAATGAATATTGAACAACCTGTGGGACAGAAGACCGGCTACAGAGTTTACAGGATAGATATTTCTGATATACCTAAAAAGAGTAATATATCAGTTCCAATAATTCATCAGGAGATGTCCTATGAGAAAAAATTCGTATCGATGAATCCTGGTGAAGATTATTCACCAGTTAACATGGTTATTTCAATAACCAATGTACCAATCGATTTACCTGCAGGTACGATCGAGATCTACGATCTGGTAAATGGTGTGAAGATATTGTCAGGTAGCTCAAGTATAAGGCAGATATCAAAGGGTGATGATCTTGAAATACCTTACGGTCAAACGACCGATATCCTTTGCAAAAAGGTTGTAAAATCAACCACAAGAGTTTCAAAAACTCTATACAGAGATGTTAGAGAAGTTTCACTCAAGAATCTTTCTGAAAGTGACGTAATAGTTGAAGTCCACGACTATGCTTCAAATATCAGAACTGTAGGTCTGGAAAATCAGAACGTAGAATTTACACTCCCGAGTAAATCGGAGGTGAAGTTTGTTGTTAAAATCGCAGCAAGAGAAGAACAATCTTTCCAGTACACAATTGAATACGGTTATTGAAGAGCTTAAAAGATTGATTAATTTTCTGGTAACTGATTCACGAAAAGAACATGTATTTGGGGTTATGAAATTTTCGGACAGGCTTGCACAGAGGTTAAGTTTGAATATTGAAAAGAGACAAAAGTTGTTTGTGGCAGCTTTAGCTCATGATCTTTTCAGGGATATAGAAGTTCACAAGATGATACAAATGGCAAAAGCTTATGGACTTGATATATCATCTACGGAAAATAAAAGACCGATTTTACTTCATTCGAAGATAGCTGCAGAATTTTTGAGAATACGTTTCAAGATCGATGATGAAGAAATCCTGGAAGCAATCAGATATCATACCAGTGGACACAAGTGCATGGGGCTGCTTTCAAAAATAATCTTCGTATCCGATTCTCTTGAAGAAACTCGTGTTTACGAAGGAGTTGAAAAATTGCGGAAAATGATTTTTGAAAATTTCGAAAAGGGATTCTTTGAGGTTTTGAAAAATAAGTTGAACTATGTTGTTAAAAATAATTTGATTCTTTTAGAAGATTCTGTGGAACTCTGGAATGAATTGATATTGAAAGGAGTGAAATGATTTTGAAAGCCAGAAGAACTCAAAGAAGCAGAAAACCTGTATTAATAGTTCTTGTGATCCTAATAATTGTTTTAATAGTTGGAGGTGCTGGCTGGTATATATACACCAGAACGTATGGGAACGAACTCATGAAACTTCAAACGGTTGATTATTTGTTTGCTACAAAAAATGGTGGAACCGATGGGAAGATTGTTTTTATAAGGACAATGAAAGATAAAAAAATAGCATATGTAGTTGAACTTCCAGAATACCCATTTTATGGAGATGAAAACATAGGTTTTGATTCGAATGATTTATCTCTCGGGCTGCAGATAACAAAGCAAATGTTTTCATTAACTACACCAAACGATAGCTATTTTATGGTTTTAAATGATCAGAATATTGACTATATGATCAACGAATTGAATATTTCACTCGAAGAAAAGGACTTAATTTCTCTGTTAAAAGCTCTTTCAAAGAAGAAGTTTGGTATATTTGATTTTTTGAAAATACAAAATCTCGCACGGGAACTAAAATTGAACGGTAATATGAATTACGACTCTTTTTACAGACTTTTGAGTTTTTTGAGCAATAATGCGGTTATGTTCGATGAAGTAAAAGGAATAACAAAATCACCTGTGAAAATAAAGGTTGGTGATAGAGAATACAACAGAATATATCTGTCACCTGATGATGTGAAAAGGGTACAGGAGGTACTCCGTTGATATCGAAGGCACTTAATGCTACCATCGGAGTTTTTGCAGTATTCATAGGGTTAATAATGGTACTTTTCTTTCCATACCCGGTTTTTCAAATCATTAAGAGCCTCTTCAGTTCCTCACTTCCAGCCGATACAATGTACGTGCTTGTCCTTGGAAAAGATGATGCCAATGAAGCCGGAAGTGACAGAACTGATTTTATAGGAGTGCTCGGATTGAACACAAAAACAAAGGAAGTTTTTCTTTTATCCATACCACGCGATCTAAGGGTAGATTATGTGGTAAAAAAATTTGAAACAAGAGTTGAGAAAATAAACGCTATTTACAAAACTTATGGATTAACGGATCTTGAAAACATAATCGGTGAGTTGTTAGGAATACCAATTCACAGATACGTTATATTGGATTACAATGCATTCAAAATACTCGGAGATGAGTTGGGACCTATAAAGATATTTGTAAAAGAACCAATGCATTACGATGATTACCAGCAGAATCTTCATATACATTTTGATCCTGGTATGGTAGAAATGGATGGGCAGAAATTATTGGAGTATGTACGGTTCAGATATGATAAGATGGGCGATCTTGGCAGGATAGAAAGACAGCATCAAGTCTTGAAAGCCGTTATGGAAAGCGCTCGAGCTAAACTCAATCTTTTTAAGACTGCCGCGATATTCACCAAGTTACTCAAGGAAGACTTGGAGACCAATCTTGATTTAGCAGAAGTTATAGCGTTGTATTTGAAATTCAAGGAACTTTCAAATTTGAGCTTGATAACTCTCCCAACTATGTTAACACGCAGCGCTGATCTTGTTGTAGATCAGGAGAAACTCAATGATTTGAAAAATAATATCAGAACATTTAAATTTTCGATTGATACAAGCAGACCTAAAGTTGTGTTTATAAACAACAGTACCGGGAATAGATATGATTTTGAGAGGAAAATAAACAAACTTGTCGAGAATACCGAAAATCTGAAATATGATTATTTCTTTGTAAACTTGAAAGAAAGTGAGACTTATTTCAAGAAGAATGAGAATTATGTTTTGATACTTTCAGAGGATATGAACAAAATCCAAAAAGCGCAAAATATCCTTGATAGATTGAATTTAAAAGATGAAAACAAATTCAGGCCAACTATCTCTAAGGGCCTTGATGCTTATTATTCTTTAATATACGAACTTTCAAGCTCGAGAATATATATTCAAGACGCTGATTTACTTGTGCTCATTGGTTCATAGAGTTTGAAAGTTCTTTTGCTTTAAAGGCAGCTTCTAATACAAAGTCGATGAAATTGTCTAACCCTGCCTTTTTTTCAATCCCAACAGGATCTAACAAAACAACAATGCCTCTTGAAGGTGTCTGAACGATGGTATAAGGTTCAAGCCCCAACAAACCTATTATCATCATATGGAATCTTTCTTTTGAAAGCTCCAATTCTGTTTGCCTTTTAGATATTTCTTTGACTGCTTCTTGCTTTAATTGCGGAAAATCGCATTTCAGTTTTTGATAAAGCCTATCCAGAAAAGGTCTGGTGAGGCGATTGAGAGCTTCTAATATCTTCTCATCACTTGTTAAACCATGTCTTTTTTCATATAAAGGAACAACCACAGGAAATTTCTTTGTACGATATTCTTTCCAAAAATCAAGCCATTCTAATTTATCGTATCGTAGTATTTCAAAAAAATGTTCGCTTCTTTCCAAAAGAATGCTCCTCAAAAAATCACCCCTAAAATGCGGAATTTGCTTCTGAATTTATTTCAGCTTCTTCTAATTCTATATCTTGAACAAAATAGATAGATGGTCCGTATATTCCATTGAAATTCGTTACATACTCTGTCGTGTAGGCACCTGTGTTCAATATATAAACTCTGTCGTTTAGTGCTATATCCTCTGGCAACTCAACTTCTTCATACATTATATCAATACTATCACAAGTCGGGCCTGCCAGTTTGAAGGTTTTCATTTTGCTTTTTTCTTTTCCATCGACGATTATTTTGTATCTTATGCCTCCCATAGCTTCGGTTAATCCATGGAATATCCCAACGTCAAGATACACCCATTCGCCATCAGTTTTTTTACTTCTTAAAAGTACTGAGGAACCCATTAAACCTATGTTACCTACCATCGAGCGGCCCGGTTCTATTATAACTTTCAAATCGTCTACAAAATAAAAGTACTCTTCTATTGAGTCTTTTATAACGTCAGATATTTCTTCAACAGTTGGAATGGGTTTATCGTATACAACAGGCATTCCACCACCCAGATTTATTAAATTCATATTGATTCCATCGTTTAATTTAAGTTCTTTGAATATGTTTGACACTTCTTTTAAAGCTTCACGCCATTTGAATTTGTTGTTACATTGACTGCCAACATGAAAACTGATTCCGTAAGGAATCAAACCGAGTGTTTTTGCGTATACAGCAAGAAACTTTATATGTTCAGAAGTGGTACCGAATTTTCTTGAAAGGGGCCAATCGCTGTCACTGGAATCAATTATCAATCTGAAATACACTTTGCTTCCTGGAGCATTGAGTGCGATTTTTTCAAGTTCCATTTCTGTATCGACAGCGTAGTAATCTATTCCAAAAGAATATGCAAACTTTATATCTTTTTCCTTTTTTATTGTGTTCCCAAAACTCATTTTTTCAGGCGCAACACCTAATTTTAAAAGTTTCTCTATCTCACCTGCTGAAGCCACATCGAAGTTTGAACCAAGCTCTTTTAATGTGTTAATTATTCGTGGGTGTGAGTTGGCTTTTACCGCATAAAATATTTCTGCAAACGGCAGGCTATTTTTGAGACGGATGTAGTTTTCTTTCAAAATTTCAAGATCGAACAGGACAAAAGGAGTTTGCAAATTCCTGGACAAATCTATTAATTTTTTCATTCTCTCCATTTTTCTCCCTCCTGAAGGGTTTACTTTAAACATGCAAAAGTATAAACACTTTTGTTATACAAATCAATTCTGATTTGTTTCCAATTTTTTTAAAAAATCATTTCCATAAATACACCTGAAATTCAAGCTGTCGATATGCTAAAATCAGATTTGGGCTAAAAATTTAAGGAGGTATATTCTGAATGAAAATTTTCGGAATAGAATTTTCAAAGAAGGATATTCTTGAAAGAGTTGGGGATATTTCTCAGCTTTGTGATGCGACTCTTTATTCGCTTGAAGATGGTAAAGGTAGAGGATTGAGGGCAGTAACGGTGAGAAATAGTGTCTTGAATTACACAATTCTGGTTGATAGAGGAATGGACATATTCACAATCGATTATAAAGGAATCCCTGTATCATATGTTTCAAAGACCGGGATCACTTCACCTGCTTATTATGAAAGTCGTGGTTACGAATGGTTAAGAACATTTTATGGCGGTGCCCTTCTTACATGTGGTCTCACCCATGTTGGAGTTCCTGAAGGAGAAAGAGGGTTGCATGGAAGAATTTCAAATTCACATTGTGAAGACCTTTCTATAAGCAAATACTGGAGATCGGATAAATATGTGGTTGAAGTGAGTGGAACTGTGAGAGAAGCTGTAGTATTTGGTGAACATCTGAAAATGCGAAGAAAAATAATTACTGAACTTGGTGCAAGTTGGATAAAAGTTGAAACGGAAATTGAGAACTGTTCATTTGAAAGAACTCCTCTCATGGTTCTATACCACATGAACTTCGGGTTCCCAGTTTTAACAGCTAATTCAGAACTTGTTGCACCATTTGAGGAAAGTGTTCCGAGAGACGAAGAAGCGCAGAAAGACGGTAAAAATTTTGTGAAGTTCCAAGATCCCACTCCTGGATATAAAGAAAGGGTTTTCTTCCATAAATTGAAACATGTTGAGGATTCAAAAACTTTTGTTGCGGTTGTGAACAAAAACTTCGAAAATAAAATTTTAGGTGTATTAATGAAGTGGGATTTGGAGCAGATGCCGTATCTGACCGAATGGAAGATGATGGGACAAAGTGATTACGTACTTGGAATTGAACCTGGTAACTGTTACCCAGTTGGAAGACATGGAGCTGAAAGAAGAGGAGAGTTACAGTATATAGAACCTCTTGAAACTCAAAGGTTTGACATTGAAATATCGGTTTTTGATGATTTCGAGAAATATCTTGAATTAAAAAATTGCACAGAGGTTGAATGAATTGATAAAGAAAGCATTTTTATTTTTACTTTTTGGACTTACTTTTTACTCCATCTCTTTCTGTATTTCAAAAACAGTACAGAAAGTGATCGTTTATTATCATAACACTGTGAATATTGAAAAAAGTCTAGAATTATCAAACGGCATTTCAGATGAGAATCTTTCTTCACTTGTCAAAGCATATTTATTTCTGGCAGATTCAGTTGAAAAATTCTACGGTAAGAGTGAAAGTTATATTGAAAAACTAATAAAATATGCTGACGAGGAAAATATGGATTTGTACGAAGTGGTGAAACTTCTTAAAATCTGGCGGTTTGATTCAATAACCAAGCTCGATGGAAAGTTCGAAGAGCTTCTTTTGAAATTTCCTGATTCATTGATCGTTGTTTTAGAAGCAATGCGTTTCCATCATTACAATTATACTCATTATTTCTACGAGTCTTCTTACAAGACTTTAGAGAGACTTTTTAATATTGCCACAAGACTTGATCCGGGAGTTTCGTCGCCGTACATATGGATTATAAACGCAAAGAAGATAAAAGAAGAAGATGTGGAACCCTTTATAAGTGAAGCGATAAAAAATGCCGATTGTAAGGTATTAAGAAGATTCCTTGCCACATTTTATTTCGAAAAGGGTGATTATGAAAAAGCGGTAGAAAATTCGAAAGTGGTTCCTGATTTTGAAAAGGATTCTGAGATTCTTTACATAATAGGTATTTCTTTATGGAAACTTCAAAAATTCGAAGAGGCGCTGACTTTTTTGGAAATGTTGATTGATAATGAAGATTTTGAGAAACTTTACTTTAAAAAACAGGCACAGGTATACAGAGCTGCTGGTGATATTTACGAAAAACGTGAAGATATCAAAACAGCCGTAGAATATTACAAGAAGGCTGTTAAAAAAGATTCCAACGATTCGGAAACTTTTAAAGCGCTCGGAATGGCTTACTTGAAAACATCGGATCCAGATAAAGAAATTTACGCACGGTATTATCTAAATCTGGCGCTGAAGATATCACCTAACTTGTCAGATGCTGAAAAGGTTCTGAAAGAAATAAACAAAAAATTTGTCAGGGTAGCTTTCTTGAAATACATGTTTCCGGTGTTGATGATAGTGATTATTCTATTAGTTTTGCTTGAATTCTCAATAAAATTGAAAAAGAAAAAAGATATGAGGAGATTGATGAAATGATGAAAGATGTTCAGAATGAGAAGGATTACAGAAACATTCCGATAAATAGAGTTGGAGTAGAAGGGGTTCACTATCCAATAATTGTAATGGATAAAAGCAAAAGAAATCAAAGAACCATTGGTAAGATAACGATGTCGGTAGATCTTCCAAAAGATTTTCGTGGTACTCATATGAGCAGATTTATAGAAGTTTTGAATAAACATAAAAATAAGATAAATCCTCATAACATTGAAAACATGCTCGAAGATATTAGAATAGCTTTGAACGCTCAAAATGCACATATAGATGTTGAGTTTCCTTATTTTCTTGAAAAGAGTTCACCTGTTTCGAAGATAAAAAGCTATATGAAGTACAATTGTAGATTTTCAGCAAGTAAAACAGCGGAAAAATTTGACTTTGTGATAAGAGTCGAAGTACCTGTTCAGACCGTTTGCCCCTGCTCACTTGAAATAAGCGAATTCGGTGCTCACAATCAGAGAGCGCTTGTTAAAATAAGTGTTCGAATGAAAAATCTGGTCTGGATTGAGGAACTTATAGAAATAGCAGAAAAAGCAGCAAGTTCCCCAGTTTTCACATTGCTAAAAAGGGAGGATGAAAAATATGTCACCGAGAATTCTTTCAAGAATCCCCGGTTTGTCGAAGACGTAGCAAGAGAGGTGGTTAAAGAACTCAAAGACAATGAGAAAATAACCTGGTACAGGGTCGAAGTTTTAAGTTACGAGTCTATTCATAATCACAACGCATTTGCATGTATAGAATCGTCATAGAGTATTTTTGTTTCTACTACCTGGTTTTACAACAGGTATATTTTTTTCACATAGAGGGCATGAATCCGGTTCATAAATAGGAAAGTTCAGTGAGATCAAGTATTCAAAGGGAACACCAAAATCTGCTTTTCCACCACTTCTGTCGATTATTGAACCAACGCAAACAACTTCACCACCTAATTCTTTTACAAGTTCAATGACTTCTTTTGATGAACCACCAGTGGTTACCACATCTTCTACAACTGCTATTTTTTCTCCAGCATTTATTGAAAAGCCACGTCTGAGTTTCATTATTCCATTTTCCCTTTCACTGAACATGTTTCTCACACCAAGAGTTTTCCCAACTACATAAGATATAATAATTCCTCCCATAGCTGGTCCAATAATCACATCTGGTTTGTATTTTTCAATAAGTTTTGCAAGTTCTTCACCAATTTTCTCACCGTACTTGGGATATTCGAATATTTTCGCACACTGAACATAGTTTGGAGAATGTTTTCCAGAAGAGAGCAAAAAATGTCCAGATAAAAGAGCATGGCTTTTTTCAAGTATTTCCATAATATCTGTGTTCATACTAACATCTCCTTTATTTTTTGAATTTTTTTCGTAGGCTCATCGGAGAGATATACTTCTCTGCCGATAACGGCAAAATCATCGAGTTCTTTTATTTTATCAAGAGTTATAACATCTATCTGATCTCCAACAGGCACTTCCATTCTTATTCCGGGAATTAAAAATTTTCCTTTCAGTTTTTCTCGCAGTCTTATTGCCCAAGGACCTGGCAATACGAAATTTGAACCAATGCTATCCAGACTCATTATTAAGTCTATATAGTCTTCGAGTTCGCCTTTTATGGAAGTAAGTTTTATAACAGAAAATATCAGTTTGTCTGTGCTTTCAAGAGCAGCTCTGATACTTTCAATTCCTGCTGCTGAATGAACTGTGAACCCTATTATTGCTTCACAATCCCAACTTTTTATTGATCTTGATACTGTTGAAGGAATATCGCAGAACTTCAAATCGAGTATCACTTTCAATCCCATATTGTCGAATTCTTTCAGAATTTCTTTGCCTTCTGTGATAAGATTGTGACCAACTTTCACGAATTCAAAAGAACCATATTTTTTTACAAATTCCAGAGGTTCACTCATGTCAAGACTCAAAACGGGTTTAATCATTACTTCTTTCCACCTCCATAAGTTTCTTACCAATTTCTTCAACAATTTCGGGAGATTTGAACAAAGCACTTCCAATACCTATGGCACTTGCACCTACTTTCATAAATTCTTCCGCATCATTAGAATTGTATATGCCTCCACTGGCTATGATAAAAATATCTGAGAATCTTTTCCTAACTTCGTAAACAGCTCTCAAAGCAATCGGTTTCAATAAAGGCCCTGACAATCCACCAAGGATTATTTTTCCATTCTCAAAATGAAGCCCCCTAACTGTGTTTATAAGTGTGATACCATTCCAATCGTTGTTCACCAGAATATCTGCTGCATTTTCAACGAATATTCCTTCTATCCCAAGTTTTGCTATCAAAAAACTATCTGGAAGTATTTTCCTTACGGTTTTAATTATCTTTTCCCAGCTTTGCAAGTCACCGACGATGCTTAAACCACCTTTTTCTACGTTGGGACATGAAAAATTAAACTCGATAGCATCGAATTCTTTGGAATACGGTTTTATCGTCTCAGCTATTTTTAAGTATTCTTCCACAGTGTCTCCGCCAAGACTCAGTATTATTTTGGATTTCAAATTCTTGAAAGTATCCAGCATTTCAAGAAATTTCAATACTCCAGGATTTTCAAGACCAATTCTGTTTATGATATAGTTGTTGCCTTCTGCCATTCTTGAAGGTTTGTTCCCTTCTTTTGGATTCAATGTGATGGTTTTTAGAGTCAAAGCTCCTATGAAACTTTTATCTATCAACTCAAGCCATTCACCAAAACCTGCTGGACCTGATAAAAGTACCAAAGGAGGTTTTACCAGCATAGTTCATCACCTGCAAATATAGGGCCATCGGTGCAGACATGTTTTATACCATGTTTTGTTTCAATTGCACAGCTTTTGCATGCACCGATACCGCACCCCATATATTCTTCAAGAGAAAAGAAAAGTTTCTTTCCTTTAAAGATATCATATACAGTTTTTTGCATGTTTTTTGAACCATAAACAAGATACCAGTCATATCCCATCGAATTTTTCAGCGAATTCATAAAATCTTCATTACCTATAGCAGTCTTGTAAGGAATATCAATGATCAGCGGAGTTCGACTGCCTATCAACACATCTGTCTCAAAAATTTCTTTGATAACATTTGCCAGCGTCAAACATGTTGGAGAAGCTATGAGTAACCCTTTACCAGCTTGTTTTGTAAAAGGTTTCCCAAGTGGTCCATGTGCTTTGAGAAAATTGGATTCTTCTACGATCCATTTTGTTCCTTCTCCTTTAACTTGAACAGAAATAGAAGACTTGTCACTCCATCTTCCAAGTACGAACGGTTTTCTGACGAGCTTAGGAGTTTCGACCATGATGAACTGTCCGGGTTCAAAGTTAAAGTCTTCATCAAAGATGATAAGCCAAGTATCTTTATTGACCTGTACTTTTTCCTGAACTTTAAGATATAATTTCTCCATCCCACATCACCGTTTTTCCATTTATTTTTAAACCAACAACTTTTCCTTTTAGTTTCATCCCATCAAACGCACAGTTTTTGCCTTTACTCTTAAATTTTTTACTGTCAACTTCAAAGGATGCGTTTGGATCTAAAAACACCAGATTATCTTTTGAAAACCTATGGGTTAGTCCTAATATTTTCAGAGGCCTTGAAGTCATTTTTGTGATTACAAGTTCAAGATTTTCAAGAGCCGTGAAATATGCTGAAAATGCTACTTCTATATTTGAAGTACCAAACGGAGCAGAAATGAAGTCTTCAGGTTTTGGAAAATGGGGGGCGTGATCACTTGCCAATATATCAATCAAATCAGCTTTGACCATCTTTACAAGTTCTTTACGTTCTCTTTCTTGAACTAACGGCGGATTTATCTTGAAATTGCTGTTTGATATATTTTCTGAATTTAGCAAAAGATGGTGTGGCGTAACTTCACAACTGACATCAGCGTAGTTTCTCAGCCAGGAAATAGTCTCTACAGAAAAAGGATTTGAAACGTGCTGTATATGAAATTTCCTGAAACCGTATTCGAGACCTGTAAGCACAGTCCTTACGATTGCTATAGGTTCATTTGATAGAGGCCTTTTTGGTAGCTCAATATCGGCACCTTCGTAAAAAATTCCATCTACTTCATACATCTGACTATGGTCTATCCAGAGAGATTTTCTTTTTTTTCCACGAAATGTTTCAACAAGTTTTTGATAATCGTATTCAATTCCATCAGTGGAATAAGCCATTATTTTTTTATCGAATGGTTCTAGATCCTTAAAAGGAGAGATAGTAAGCAAGAACTTTACTTCTCTGTCTTTTATTAAAGTCAAATGTCTAAAAACAATTTCTTGGCTTTCAATTGGTGGTTTGGTATTGGGTTGAATCAGCAAAGTGTGAAATCCACCGACTTTGGCTGCTCTTTCAAGAGAATCGTAATCTTCACCACCATTAAGTCTCACATGCACGTGTAAATCAACAAATGGATGAGTTGCTACTAATCCTTTGAGATTAAAATCATCGGGTATTTCAACATACTCCTGACTCCATTTTCCATTGAAGGGATTAAAAATTTTTACCAGCTCTAATTTCATTTTTTCTCACCTACAAAAATAAATGGGGCTCACAATGAGCCCCATTTATCGTATTTTGAAAACAAATCAATTCCTTTAGAAGAAACAAATGTATATAAAATTTTTGATTGTAAGAACGGTCTTGTCAATGCTATCTCCACCTGTTTTTGAAGATTTCCAGAGTATTTTACTACTTAAAGAAAAGTAATGTCAAGAGAAGAATTCTTTTTTAACAAAAGTGTTCCAAACATATGAGAAGTGGGAAATAAAAAATGGCTGGGAGAGGAGGACTCGAACCTCCACTAGCAGATCCAGAGTCTGCCGTCCTACCATTAGACGATCTCCCAGCATCAATTACTAATTATACATTTTCAATCGCCACGTGTCAACTCAGAAACTTGCTATCAGACTTGAAATTAGCATATCCCAGCCGTTAACAAGAACAAAAACCAGAACTTTGAAAGGTAAAGAGATTAAGACTGGTGGTATCATTATCATTCCAAGTGCAAGTAAAACACTTGCAGTGACCATGTCTATTATTATAAAAGGTATGTAAAGGAGAATTCCCATTTTAAAAGCTATTTCGAGTTCACTTATCACAAAAGCAGGTATCAACACCGACGTTGGAGTTTTTTCTAAATTTTCAGGCTTTTCACGTTTTAGAGAGCTTAAAAGCATATCGATGTTATCTTCGTTGTGGTGAATCTTTATCTCATTTAACATAAAAGTTCTTATTGGTTGAATGGATTTTTGATAAAGTTCCTGATAGGTGATTTGCCCTTCCATATATGGAACGAGTGCATCGTTATATATTTGTATAAAGACTGGCTGCATTATGAAAAAAGTCAAAAACAGTGCCAGCCCTATGAGAACTTGATTTGGTGGAATCTGTCGAGTCCCAAGGGAATTCCTTAAAAAGGAAAAAACGATTACTATCCTTGTGAAGGAAGTCATTAAAATTAGAATAGATGGTGCAAGCGTAAGAATAGTTAAAATTAAAATTATTTCAAGAGTTACAACCAGATCTCTTGGTTGTTCCACTTGACCGATTCCAATTTCTATCCTTGGTAAAGGGGGCAAAGCTTCCTCTTGCGAAAAAAGACCAACACCCAGCAGAATCAACAGAAGGAACACAAAAAGAGTTTTCTTCATCACTTCAGTTTCTCCAGCTTTTTAATTTCATTTTCGAGTGAGTATTTTCCGAGCCTTTTATAAAAAATACTGCTGAACTTCTCTCCTTTTCGCGGTAACTTATCTATTATTTCAGATTCGTCTACCTCTCTCAGTATTGTCACTCCACCAGAGGTGCTTGCGATATACATATACTTTTCGGATAATTTCACAAGATATATTACTGTATTTCTGTCAAGAACAGCCCTCTCAATAAGAACTATAAGGTCGTTTTGACGAACTTTGAGAACGTATTTTTTTAACAAAAAATAGACCACCAAAAGTACTGATACTATCAAAACAAGTGATAATAAAAACGATAAATACGTTCCCATCGCTCCGCTATAAGTAGGAGTTGAATTCAAATTTGAATACCTCACTTAGAGAGTTTATTCAACGCTTCTACAACCCTTGGAGGTTGGAATGGCTTTACAATGAAATCTTTTGCACCAGCTTGAATTGCTTCAACAACCATGGCTTGTTGTCCCATAGCACTACAGACAACGATTTTGGCATCGGGATCTATTTCCTTTATTTTTTTTATAGCGGTTATTCCATCCATTTCTGGCATCGTTATATCCATAGTCACGATGTCCGGTTGCAATTCTTTATACTTTTCGACTGCCTCAGCACCGTTTGCGGCTTCACCAACCACCTCATATCCTGCTTTTGTGACTATATCTTTTAACAACATTCTCATAAATGCCGCATCGTCGACTATAAGAACCTTCTTGCCCATTTTTTGAACCTCCTCTGTTTTTAGATTTCTATGATTTTTTCAGCATCGAGATATAATATCAATCTGTTTTTATATTTTATTATCCCCTTGGTTTTTTTATTCACATCCTCTGAATTAAGAGGTTTGTCTATAGATTCTTTTGTTATCCTTATAACTTCTTTTACGTTATTAACCAAAAAACCAACTTCTATATCCTTTACTTTTAAAACCAGTATCTTGCTCTGATCGCTGTTGTTCTCTATATCCAAAAGTGCAGAAAGATCGATAACCGTTACGATCCTTCCCCTTAAATTCATAACCCCTTTTACAAAGTACGGTGCTTTCGGGACATAAGTTATATCAGGACGTTCTATAACCATTTCGACAAAATCAACATCAATGGCGAAATCTCTGTTTGAAAGTTCAAAATCCAGAACTTCGAGTATATCTTCAAGCACTATATTTTCTTCATCTGGCATTTTTTACACCTCCTACAGACTGGCGACTATATTCGGAACATCGAGAATCAACGCTATACTTCCATCACCGAGTATAGCTCCACCACTGAATTCCTTTATATTTTTCAACATCTTTCCAAGGGATTTTATAACTATATCGTCCTGCCCAAGTAATCCATCAACCATCAGGCCATATTTCCTTGAACCACTCTGAACGATTACAACATTCAACACATTTTTATCGGATTTCTGAACCGGTAATCCAAAAAGTTCTTTCAGATTTATCAGAGGTATTATTTCTCCTCTTATGTATATAACAGGCTTCTTTTCGACTATCTTCACTTCATCATCTTTGATACTCAAAGTTTCTTCGACATTCACCAGAGGAATTGCGTAGACGAAATCTTCTACTGTAACGAGTAAAGCCTGAATTATGGCAAGTGTTAAGGGGAATTTTATGGTTACTTTTGTACCTTGATCTTTAATGCTTTCGATCTGCACTGAACCATTCAAAGTTTCAATAGTCGATTTTACAACATCCATTCCGACACCCCGACCTGAAACATCAGATACATTTTCAGCGGTTGAAAAACCCGGTTCAAAAATCAAAGAAAATACCTTTTCATCAGTCATAGAAGAAGCGCTTACTTCATCGATCAGACCTCTTTCAACAGCTTTTTTTAGAATTTTGTCTCTATCGAGCCCTCTACCGTCATCAGAAACTTCTATCACAACGTTGTTGCCTTCATGATGAGCATCCAGACGCACCGTACCAATTGGTGGCTTGCCTTTTGCCAATCTTTCATCTTTGCTCTCGATGCCATGATCTATGGCGTTTCGTAAGAGATGTAACAATGGATCACCGATTTCATCAACCACAGTTCTGTCCAATTCTGTTTCCTGACCGGTTATAACCAGATTTATTTCCTTGTTCAACTTTTTGGAAAGATCTCTGACCATTCTTGGAAATCTGTTAAACACAAAGGCTATTGGAACCATTCTGATCTTCATAACAATGTTCTGAAGATCCAGAGTTATTCTACTGAGATGCGCAAGACTTTCATCTATCTCCTTTATTTGATACTTCTTCAGGGTTTCCATTATTCTGCTTCTTGAAATAACAAGCTCTCCCATGAGGTTCATTAAGGTATCCAGTTTATCTATATCCACTCTTATCGTTTGGGTTATCTTTGTTCCAAAAGATGCGGGCTGCGAACTTTCTTTACTTTTTGAAACAGGAGTTTTCTGTGAAGAAGTTTTCTTTACCTCAGATTCTGGTTCAATCTCTTCGGAAGGTGAAATATCGATTTTTAAATTCTGAGGATTTATTTCTATAACATTCACTTCAGCAATTTCTGATATATCTTTTATAATTTCCGCAAGTTTTTCTTTTGATATCTTACATACGACTACCAGTTCAACTGTTCTATCAAATTTTTCATTTTCTATATCTTCAACTGACGGAATACTCTTGAGAACTTCTCCACCTAATTCTTCTATTTTATGAAAAACCACGTACATCCTCGCAGATTTTAACATTGTTCCTTCTTGCAACTTTATTTTCAAATAGAATGCATTGAAATCTTTTTCTCTGGCCTCTTTAAGAACGTTGACAACAGATTCTTCAATTGTGATAGGAATTGATAGAACCTCTTCAGATATTTTCTCGGCACTTGTTTTTTCTTCTTTCACATGTTCGCTCTCTTTAGTAGACTCCCCACTTACTTTTGAGTAAAAAGTTTCATAGATCTCTAAAAGTTCAGACGAATCAATCTCATCGTTGCCTTCATCAAGAATCTTCTGAAGCATTCTTTCAAGCGTGTCTACACCTGCAAACAACGCATCCATTATTTCCGAATCGACAGAAGCTCTATGATTTCTGAACAAGTCGAAGATATTTTCCATTTTATGGCTCAACTTTGCCATATTTTCAAAACCCATTGTGGCAGACATTCCTTTTAGAGTATGAAGAGCTCTGAATATTTCATTTATTGCTTCAATATCTTCGGGATTATTTTCAAGTGCCAGCATTTTTTCATTCAATTGTTGAAGATATTCTCTGGTTTCTTCAACAAAGACGCTGAGATACTGCTCGTTCATTTTATCACCTCTTTTTAAAGCAATTACTTTTATTATATCAAATTATTTATCATCCTGCGATGTTCTTCGCTTTATTTTTCCTATTCCATCTATTATTGCAAGGGCTCTTTTTTCACCTATTCCCTCAACATTTTTGAGATCGTCAAGTTTTGCATGACTTATTCCTTGAAGGCTTTTGAAAGTTTTTACAACGTTCATGACTATACTTGACGGTATTCTTGGAATTCTGTTTAGAACGCGGAAGCCCTTTGGATGAACAACAATATCGGAGATAGTGCTTGGAGAAACATCGTATCCAAGAACTTTAGCGATTTGAGAGTAGTTCATAAGGTCTTTGTCATCCATGTTGAACATTTTCGCTTCTATTTCTTTCGCATCGTCTATATCCAAATCTTCAGAAAGGTAATCAAGTATCAAAAAGTGTATAAGATCTTCCAGTTCAGAGGTCATCTCTTCAAGCTGTATTTTTGCCAGTCTTCCTTCCACACCAAGTTCAGTTATAAACCATTCAAGCTCTGTTTTAATCTGGTATTCTTTCAAAGCTTTTTCAAATATTCTGCATATATCATACAGGGTAACCTTATCTTCGAGTTCCAAAACATCCAGTTCAAATAACAATTTATCCAAGGCTTCTTTATATTTCTCTAAAGCTCTCAATCCTTGATTAACCTTGGTTATTACGAAGTTGACATCGTTGATCATATACCTCATATTTTTGTAATAAAGTGTTATAACCTTTCGGCGTCTTGAAATGGCTATAGCTGTACCATTGGTCTGTTGAGCGAATCTTTCAGCTGTACGGTGTCTTGTACCGGTTTCCTGTGTTGGAATGGATGGGTCTGTTATTATATGTGCGTTTGCCTTTAGAATCCTCGAGACATCGTTTTTCAAAACTATTGCACCGTCCATTTTGGCTAATTCATAAAGTTTTTCGGGAGTAAAAACAGTATCTATATCGAATCCACCTTGTATCATATTTTCAAAGTTTTGAAGCTCATCGACAAACACGATCAGAGCACCATTGTTGGCCATCAATATATCGTCGATACCTTTTCTCAAAAGCGTTCCAGGAGAAACCATTTGAAGTTTTTCAAGAAGTTCTTTGTTTATTTTCATATTCCCACTCCCCTAAGTTAACTCTTTTAAGACATCTGAAAGGCTACTGTATTGAATCAATTCAAGATTTTTTATCTTTTTTGCATCTTTATCGTATGGCATTACTACTTTCTTGAATCCCATTTTATGGGCTTCCATAAGTCTCTTTTCGATATTATTAACCTTCCTGATTCTTCCATCGAGACCTATTTCACCTATATAAATGCAATCGCTGTCAATTTTTATATCGGCAAAAGCTGAATATACAGCAACAGCAATACCAAGGTCTATAGAAGGATCCTTTACATTGAGACCTCCAACTACATTAACGTATATATCGAAAGATTCTAAAGGTATATTCAGTCTTCTACTCAGTACAGCCGAAATGAATACTATTCTTCCTATGTCTATTCCTTTGGATAATCTTCTTGGAGATGGGAAAAAAGTTTTGGATACCAAAGATTGTATTTCAAGAAAAATATTTCTCGTTCCTTCCAAAGCTGAAGTTATACAACTTCCTGATGACAAATTATTTCGCTCTATGAAAATTTCAGATGGATTTTTTACTTCTTTCAATCCATCATTTCTCATTTCAAAAATGGCAATTTCATTGGATGGTCCAAATCTATTTTTGATACTTCTTAAAATTCGATATCCTGTTTGAATCTCACCTTCGAAGTACAGGACAACATCTACTAAGTGTTCCAAAAGCTTCGGACCGGCTATTTGTCCTTCTTTTGTTATATGTCCAACTATAAAAATAGGAATCCCTGTACTTTTTGCATACCTCACAAGCGCTTCCGTACAGTCTCTTAACTGGACGACACTTCCGGGAAGTCCCACGTTCGATAATCTCATAGATTGGATGGAATCTACTATAATTGCTACAGGTTTTTCGGAATTCAGTGCAGCAAGTACCCCTTCTAAATCTGAAGTAGAAGTTACTTTCAAACTACTGTTTTTCTTTACACCTATTCTTAAAGCTCTTAAAAGAATTTGTTCTTCTGATTCTTCTCCTGTTATGTAAAAAACCTCTCCGAATCTGGAGAGGTTTTCTGCTATCTCTAACATCAGAGTACTTTTACCAACTCCTGGATCTCCCCCAATTAATAAGACGCTTCCGGGGACGATTCCACCGCCAACCAGTCTATCGAACTCTGATATATTTGTCTTTAACCTTCTAAACTCATCAATTTTTATTTGTTCAACACTTTTGAATGTAACAGAACTACTTTTGAGATTGTTGTAATCACTTTTTTTTTCAAAAGCCGTATTCCATTCGTTGCAAATTGGGCATTTTCCAAACCATTTTGGAGATTCATAGCCACAATTGCTGCATACATATATCTGTTTTTCTTTCAAACTTTATCACCAACTTTTTTCTTTTCCTCCTTTTTTCTGAAAACTATCTGACCGTTTCTCGCTGAAATCGCGATTTTATCTCCCTCTTTGAAACTACCTTTGAGAATCTCTTCTGCCAGAGGATCTTCGAGATATTTTTGCAAAGCTCTTTTTAGAGGCCTTGCACCATATATTGGATCGAACCCTTTGTTTATAAGAAGTTCCTTGGCACTCGCGGTTAAATGTATGCTGATTCTTTTTTCTGAGAGTCTCTTCATTATATCGTTTACCTGTATATCGATTATCTGTGCCATGTGTTCTCTGTTCAATGGATGGAAAACGATTATTTCATCAATTCTGTTCAAAAATTCCGGCCTGAATAGTTTTTTTACTTCTCCCATAACCACGTCTCTCATTTCCTGGTAATCTTTTTCTTCATTCTCAGATCCTACAAAACCAAGGGTTTTTTTACTCTTGTTTATCAGTTCTCCACCAAGATTACTGGTCATTATGATTATTGTGTTTCTGAAATCCACAACCCTACCCTGTGAATCGGTCAATCGCCCATCATCGAGTATCTGAAGCAGAATATTGAAAACATCTGGGTGAGCTTTTTCAATTTCATCTAACAATATCACTGAAAATGGTCTTCTTCTAACCTTTTCAGTTAAGACACCACCTTCTTCATAGCCTACATATCCCGGAGGTGCTCCGATGAGTCTTGAAACAGCGAACCTTTCCATATATTCGCTCATATCAATTCTTATCAGTGCGTTTTCATCACCGAACAGATAGGATGCAAGAACTTTTGCTAATTCAGTTTTTCCAACACCTGTAGGGCCAAGAAATACGAAAGAACCCACAGGTCTTCTCGGGTCTTTTAAACCGCTCCTTGCTCTTCTGATCGCTTTAGAAATAGCTTCGATAGCTTCGTTCTGCCCAACGATTCTTTGATGCAGTACTTCTTCAAGTTTTAAAAGTTTCTGAGTCTCTGTTTCTTCAAGTTTTGTGAGTGGTATTCCAGTCCATTTGGAAACTACTTCGGCAATTTCTTCAACGCCTATTGTGATGAACTTGTTTTCAACTTCTTTCTTCCACTCAAGATACTCATTTCTGAGCAAAGATTCTATCCTTTTTTCTTCTTCTCTAAGAATCGCGGCTTTTTCATAATCTTGATTTATAGCAAGAAGCTCTTTTTCTTCTCTGATTGACCTGAGTTTCTCTTCGATTTCTTTGATATAATCTGGAAGCGTTAGCAATTTCTGTCTAATTCTTGCACCAGCTTCATCTATAACATCTATAGCTTTATCCGGTAAAAAATGATCGGATATATATCTTTTGGAAAGTTGAATGGCTGCCCAAAGAGCATCATCAGTGTATTTCACTTTGTGATGGGTTTCATATTTCAACCTCAAACCTTTAAGTATGGCAAAAGTTTCCTCTTCGGTAGGTTCGTTAACAAGTACTTTCTGGAATCTTCTTTCAAGTGCTGCATCTTTTTCAATATACTTTCTGTACTCATCTGGCGTCGTTGCACCGATACATCTCAGTTCTCCTCTGGCCAGAGGTGGTTTTAAAATATTTGCAGCATCAACGGCACCCTCTGCTGCACCTGCACCAACTATCGTATGAATTTCATCTATGAACAGTATTATGCTTTTATCTTTTGTTACAAGCTGTATCAATTTTTTTAGACGTTTTTCAAATTCACCTCTGTACTTTGTTCCAGCAACCAGAGCCGCTATATCAAGTGAGAATATCACATTGTTTTTGAGTGTCTCTGGTACTTTTCCTTCAACGATTCTTTGAGCTAATCCCTCTACTATCGCAGTTTTACCAACACCGGGCTCGCCAATCAATACAGGATTGTTTTTCTTTCTTCTACTAAGTATCTGTATCATTCTTTCAATTTCGTCTTCTCTACCTATCACAGGGTCGAGTTTTCCTTGCTTGGCAAGATCGGTTAAATCTACACCAAACCCTTCAAGTTGTTTGACAGTCACATTGGAATTTATCTGACCAAAAGTGTATTCACTCTCTTGAGGAGTGATGGCATCAAGCAGTTCTTTTTTCAACTCTCCGAGATCCACTCCCAATCTTTTAAGGATGTTTGCGGCTATTCCTTCACCTTCTTTTACTATTCCAAGAAGCACATGTTCAGCCGTTATATATGATTGACCAAGAAGCTTGGCTTCGTCGTAAGCCAGCTCAATTATTTTTCTTGCTCTTGGAGTCATTTGCGGAGATTTTGTTACACGGTCTGGCGAACCCATACCAACCAGGGCTATTATTTCATTTTTGACATTGTTATAATTAACTCCAAAATCAGTTATCACCTCAAAAGCTGGTCCACTTCCAAGCTTCAGTATTCCCAGCAAGAAATGCTCAGTTCCTACGTACGAATGTCCGAGTTTCTTCGCTTCTTCTTGTGCTGCCAGCAGTACCTGAACAGCTCTTTCAGAAAATTTATCGTACATATTTATACACCTCCTAATGTAAACAGACTCAAAAGTGCTATCGTGTTGTTCAAAGAGTGTAGTGTTATCGGTACCAATAAATTAGAACGAATTTCGTAGAAATAGTTCATCAAAATACTCAACATTAGTATCACTGGAAATGTTTCAAGAGAATGAAACAAAGCGAATATAAGCGATGTTATTATTATTGATACCTCAACTCTCATAAAATTTTTTAAAAAATTATACACCATTCCTCTGAAAATTAACTCTTCGGTTATCGGGCCTAAAAATATTGCAACGACAACGAAAAGAATCTTTTGTGAATTATCAAGATTTTTTATGTTAACCCCAACATAGTTACTGTCATTCACTGGAAAAAGTAATCCCAGAATCAACAAACTTATGAACAAAATTGGGAACACTTTCAAAGACCAGAGAAAATCTTTTAAAAAATTTTCCCTTTTAAACCAACTTGACAGTAGGTTTCTACGTCTGGTTATTATCAGTACTATTGTCAAAGAATAGATATACCATATTAATGATACTGTCCCCAAATATCTGGAATTAATTTCAACATTCTTTTCAAAGAATACTATGGTAATGAGAAATAAGAACAGAATCTCAAGTGAAATAAAAATCAAGATGTCCCTTATTTTCAATTTATTCAAAAAATTCCCTCCAATTAGATTATAACATTAAAAATTTTCAATCAAGTTTAGTTCCCTTTAACTCAAGTATT
Source organism: Thermotogaceae bacterium (assembly GCA_029981435.1). Lineage (GTDB taxonomy): Bacteria > Thermotogota > Thermotogae > B21-G9 > HyVt-16 > HyVt-16. The sequence continues at coordinate 34,275 of JARRBB010000001.1, forward strand.
TTGTCCCTCAGTTTTGCAGCATCTTCATATCTAAGTTCGCTTGCCGCTTTATACATTTCTTCTTCAAGCAAAGATATATAGTCATTTATATCAAGATTTTCTCCTAATTTCAATATCGTTTCAACTTCTTCTGAAAGTTCTTCATAGTTTTCAGATTCTTTAACTCTGAATTGTGCAAAAATATCTTCGTCGAGTGGTTTCACAATACTTTTTGGAGTTATGTTGTATTTGAGATTGTATTCCATTTGCTTTTTTCTGCGTCGATTGGTTTCATCAATGGCTTGCTTCATAGCTCCGGTGATCTTATCAGCGTATAAAATCACCTTACCGTTGACATTTCTCGCTGCTCTTCCTATTGTCTGTATCAATGTTGTTTCAGAGCGTAAAAATCCCTCTGCATCGGCGTCTAAAATAGCCACAAGAGAAACTTCAGGTAAGTCCAGTCCTTCTCTTAAAAGATTCACACCCACCACCACATCTATTTGCCCACTTCTGAGTTTTCTAAGAACCTCAACTCTTTCAACTGAACCAAGTTCCGAATGCAGGTAAAGAGCTCTTATTCCCATTTCTCTGAAGTAATCTGCGAGTCTTTCAGCCATATTTTTGGTCAGGGTTGTAACCAGAGCTTTTTCATTTCTGGACCTCACGATTCTTATTTCTTCGAGTAAATCGTCAATCTGGTTTTCAGTTGGTTTCAAGACTACTTCTGGATCAACCAATCCTGTTGGTCTGATAAGTTGCTCGACTATCTGTTCAGAAACTTCGTATTCGTAGTCTCCAGGAGTTGCAGAAACAAATATTATTTGTCCAACTTTACTTAGAAATTCCTCGAATGTAAGAGGCCTATTGTCGTATGCACAGGGCAATCTAAAGCCGTATTCTACAAGATTTTTCTTTCTTGATCTATCTCCACGATGCATTGCATTCAGTTGAGGAACGGTTATATGAGACTCGTCTATAAAAACCAGTAAATCTTTATCGAAATAGTCAAGCAAAGTCCAGGGCGCCTCTCCAGGTTTTCTACCGTCAAAATGTCTTGAATAATTTTCAATTCCACTACAGTATCCAAGTTCTGAAAGCATCTCAATATCCTGAAGAGTACGTTGCTCCAACCTTTGGGCTTCCAGCAATTTTCCATGTTTTCTGAAATAGATGAGCTGTTCCCTTAATTCTTCTTGAATGGATTCAATGGCAGCTGCTATTTTTTCGTCGGTAGTTATATATTCTTTTGCAGGATAGATAACTATTTTATCATATTCTTCGATGATCGTTCTGTTCAGGGGATCAAAAGAAAGAATCTTTTCCACTTCATCGTCAAAGAACTCAATTCTTATACCTGTATCTTCATAAGAAGGAATTATCTCTAAAATTTCACCTCTCAATCTAAAGGTACCACTCTTTGAGAGATCTTCCATTCTTTCATACTGCATCTTTGCGAGCTTTTTCAATAGTTCTTTTCGTTTTATTTCTTCTCCAACAGATAACTTCAAATTCAACGATTCAAAATCGTTAGGATCTCCAGATGCATAAATACACGAAACACTTGCTACAACTATTACATCACGCCTGGTCAAGACAGATTTAAGAGTCGATAACCGCATACGCATTATTATATCGTTTATATCGGCATTTTTTTCTATATATAAATCTTTTGAAGGGACGTAGGCTTCTGGTTGGTAATAATCGTAATAACTTATAAAAAATTCCACGCGATTTTCTGGAAAAAAAGTTTTGAATTCTTTATAAAGCTGCGCTGCTAAGGTTTTATTGGGGGATATAACAAGAGTTGGTCTTTGCAGTTTTTCAATCACATTTGCCATAGTGAAGGTTTTGCCAGAACCTGTAACACCAAGCAGAGTCTGAAATCTGTATCCTCTTTTAACACCTTCCACCAGCCTGTTGATAGCTTCTGGCTGGTCTCCCATTGGAACCATTTCACTTATGAGTTTGAATTTCACCTTAATTTACAGCCTCCTGCAGTTTTCTTATAAAATCATCAGAAGGTATGTTTTCTGAAAGTTGGTTTAGAAGATCAATCTGGTTTTCCATGAAATATCCCATCGCTAATAACTCCATACAATCCAGCCATGTTATTTCAATACCGGGAAGTATCTGGAGTTTATAGGAATCTGGAGCAAGATTTTCAAAGTCTTGACCTGCGAAAATCAAATTTTCCCATCTTCCGTTTTCCCAAGAAGTTATCATTAAACCAAGATAAGCGTCCACATTTTTAGAATTGTAGGAGAGCGAATTGTTAAAATAATTTTCAGCACTTGAATAATTTTCTTTCAGCAGATTCACCCATCCAAGACCCTCTGACGCCTCTGACAGTTCATTCTGATTTTTCGAGTTATTCAATACTATTATAAAATAATTTTCGGCAGAATTTAAGTCCCAATTTTTCAATGCGTCGTATCCATTTGATAAATAATCTATCTTTTTTTCACAAGCCCAGAGAATAAACAATAAGCATGCAAATATTGAAACAAAAAAGATTTTTTTCAAGGGACGGCACCTCTTTCAGAAATTGACTCAATAGTTCCGTTATCAAAATCAAATAAATATTCTTCAAACAGAATAATATCCTGCTGAACGAAAGTATAATATACTCCTTCTCTTTGTTTGATGAACGCAGAAGCTGGTGGTTCGTCAAAGCCGTATTCTATAATTGTAAGTAGTTTTTTGTTGTTAATAAGACTTCTTTGCGATATCAATGAAAAAATCCCAAAACTTTTATAGTAGCTTTCGAAATTTCCAAGGGAGTCTTCTACAGTTATTTCCAGGGTTATAGTTTTATTCGATGGTTCCAGATGAATAAATAAAATTTTCTCTACAGTGTCGAATTCGTAAGTGAAAGTAGCATCACAATCTATATGAAATATGAAATCCTGGTCTGAAATTATCTGAAATTCAAGGACATTTGACTCTCCGAACAAAAGATAATCTGGAACATTCAAGGCGATTATATGCAAATCATTTGTCAATGGCGTCGGCATCGTTTTGAAACTCCAAACAGGACCTTCTGTTATTCCACCTTTCTGATCGTCTGCGACTATTTTCCAATAATACTGGGTATCGTAATTCAGATTATTCAAAGGATAACTTTTCAATTCATAATCGGATTCAATTAATTGAAGATTTTTATAATCAGTCCCGAAGTATATTTTGTATTTTAAAGCGTCGTTGTCAGGATCAGAACAATTCCATTTTAGGGTGATGTTTGTAGAAACGTTAGTTACTGAATCCTCAGGAATAGGTGAAAAAGGTTGTAGAGGATAATGATTGAAAACTATATCCAAATAAATATCATCGTTGAACTTACTGATATTTTCCACGAATATTCCTGAATAGTTTAAATAGTAATCACTGCTTGGTAAAGTAAAAGGTGTGAATCCAGTTTTATAGGTATCACCTGGAAAAGGATCTGAAGAATCACCGGGGTTTATCTTCTTTTCAAGATCAAAGTTTCCATCAGCCTGTTCAAGAGCAACCATGTAGTGAAAATCCGGATTCAGACCTGGATACCATTGCTGAGAATTTGTAAATTTGTTTTCATCCACATGATAGATCAAAAGACCTTTCCCGGGCAAATAAAAATCAAAATCTTTTAATTGTCTGTTTTCTAAAAGGAAATACTCTTTTGGATCAGTGCCGTTTCTGATAAGTGCAACTATATCTCCACCGTTCATTACACTCTTCAACAGTAAGTCTTTCTTGTTTTCAGAAAAAGCATGCACACTGTACCAACCTGTTTGAAGCTTGGACCATGCATCTAATCCAGAAGGAGAGCCTCCCATCCCATTTTCACCATTCCAACAACCATAAGACATTAAAGACCAGTTCCCCAGTCCGTACGAATCGATATCATAAAGATCAGTTAGTCCAAGAATATGACCTATTTCGTGACAATAGACTCCAATAGTCATGTCTCCTGGTTCAATCCAGTATTCAGGTTCCATAGCGTAGTCTTTTGCATGAACGCCATCGACCATCAATCCTGAAATAGCACTTCTATGACTCCATATATCGGTTGTCTTACCTGTGAATTCTGCTCCAGGACCAGCGTGAACCACGAGCAGGAGATCTATATATCCATCTTTATCGTTATCGTACTTTGAAAAGTCGATAGAATTATCTGCGATTTCTACGATATCCTCGACAAGCTTTTGAGCGTTTTGTGGATAACTTCCAAGGCCATAATAGTTGTTTACATAATAAGAATAATTGTTGGGTGCTGTGAACCAGCCGTAAACATCGATAATCAAATTCATTTTCCCTTTCGATGCCCATAAATAGTATTCTCTTATGCTTCCAGAATTTGTATTACCTGGATATTTGCTTGACCAGTTCAGTCCAATAGAATTTGCGAGATCTTCAAAAAAACTTTCTTCAACCTGATGTTGATTATCTGGAAAATCAACCAGAAGCATAACAGCATGAATTGTCCCGCTTAGATATTTTTCACTTTTAAGCGTGTTGTTTTCAAGTTTAAGTTCTTTGATTTCGCCTTTGCTTAAGGATAGCGCAGGTATATTTAGAAGCCCTTTATTAACAGCATCAAGAAGTTTTGGGTGTGGTGGCATGGAGAATGAAAAAACTGAGAGTAAAAATAGCAGAAAGAAGGAAATTTTGAAAAATCTAAGTGGTTGCAATTTGATTCACCTCAGTGAAGAGATGCTGCCATTTTTAGGCAGCATCTCAATAAAAATTCACTTCGTTAATTCACTCAAAAGTTTGGATAGATCAGCCAGATGTTTTCTTTCCTCTTTTATTATCTCATTTATCAAATTTTTATCTGGAACAAGTGCTTCTATTTCACCGTAAAAAACAATGCTTTCTTTTTCAACATCTATTGCTACCTTCAGAGCATCTTCAACTTTTTCTGGTACTTCGTTCGACTGAAGTTTTGGAAATATGGATACCTGTGCATATGAAGTCAGATATCCTTTGACTTCCTCATCAGCCCAGCTTGATAATTCAACAGGACTCAGATTTTTGTATTTTTCCACAAGTCCTCTGAAGGTCTGAATATGATCTCTTTCTTGTTCAGCAAGGTTTGCGAAAATACTTGCAAGTTCACCGCTTACTTTTTTTGAAAGCTTTGAGTAAAACTCGTAACCGTTCGCTTCAATCTTAACCGCAACATCGATTAAGTCAATCAAATCCAGCATTCATAACACCCCCAATTTGTTATGTTTTTCATACAGAATTTCGACAAATTTGTCGAGTTCTTCGAAATCGTGCTCTTTAGGATATCCTTTTATTAAAATTGGTTCTAAAAACTCGGCTTTGAGATTGTTCAGTAACTGTTTTGTTTGGTCTATTACTTTGCTTCCCCAGCCGTATGAGCCTACAAATCCTACAAATTTTGTTTTTGGTCTCAAAGCATTCATTATAAAAGCAGCATTTGCAGCATAAGGATGTAACCCTGTGAGAACCGTTGGAGATGCTAAGATAACAGTCGCAGCATCAACAAGAGCCATCGCAATTTCACCGATATCACTTACGGTTAAATTGAAAGGTTTAACAACTATTCCTTTTTCTTCTATTTTTTTGATCAGATGTTCAGCAATTACTTTGGTACTATCATGCATGGATACATAGATCAGAACCACTTCGTTTTTCACTTCATCTGAAATCCAATCTCTGTAAGCGTTGATTATAAACTCCGGCTTTTCATAAACAGGGCCATGGCTTGGTGCAACGATTTTGATATCGTAATTCTCAAGTTTCTTCAAATGGTTTTTTATCATACTTCTGAAAGGCATCATTATCTCTGCATAATACCTCTTTGCTGCTTCATAAACTTCTGGTTCTTCTGATACAAACAGTTTACTTGTTGCAAGATGAGATCCCAGAAAATCGCAGCTGAACAATATTTTGTCTTCTTGTAGGTAAGTGAACATAGTTTCAGGCCAGTGAACCCATGGTGCTAATATGAATTCGAGGGTTTTGTTACCCAAAGAAAGTGTATCACCATCGTTTATAACGATGAATTTTTCATCTTCTATTAATAAAAGGTCCTTCAAGAATCCTTTACATTTTGCGTTTGTCACTACCTTAGCCATCGGGTACTTTTCCAATAAAGCAGGGATCGAACCAGAGTGATCTTGTTCTGCATGATTTGAAATTATATAATCTATTCTATCGAAGTGTAGCTCATTTAGGTTTTCAAGCAGTTCTCGTGTCTTAGAAGGATCAACAGTATCGATCAAAACTATCTTTTCACTACCCTTTACCACATAGGCGTTGTATGTTGTGCCGTCAGGCAAAGGTATAAGTTCATCAAAGAGTCTTCTATCCCAGTGACGCGAGCCAACGTAATAAATTCCATCCACAATTTTTTTTGGCATGGTTTATTACCTCCTTTCATTTACTCCACTCAATGACCTCTATGGCTGTACCGGCCGTTCCTGGACCAACATGAGTTGTTATAACCTTCCCCATAAGGGCTGTTTGCATTGTTGCAATCGAATAATCTTCAGACAGTACATGTGCTATTTCTTCGGCTTCTTTCGAAGCTGCAGCACTGACAGGCATCAATCTCAACTTAGAGCCTTTAGGTATCAACTCGTTTATTTTAGATTTGATCATTTCAAGTGCTTTTTTTGAGCCTCGTGCTTTGCCAAATGGGGTTAGACCACCTTCTTCATCTATTATCAGTCCGATTTTCAATTTCAACATTCCACCGATGAAACCCTGAATTTTTGAAACTCGCCCACCCTTGACAAGAAAGTCAAAATTCGATACATAGAAAGCAGCATAAAACCTTCTTTTTTCAACATCTTCGTCTATTATCTTTATCACTTCATCGTATCCAAAGCCTTTTTCAAACAATTCGGCTGTTTTTATGGTAATTAATCCAAGAGCTGCTGATGCAAGCTTTGTGTCAACTACATGGATGGGAGTATCGAAACTTTTTGATGCCAAAAGTGACGAGTTGTATGTTCCTGACAATTTGCTTGAGATGCAAAGAACAACTATCTTTTCATATCCTTCTTTGATTGCCTCTTCATAGAGTTTCTCGAAATCTGCAGGAGATGGTTGAGAGGTTTTTGGAAGAGCTTCAGCTTCTGAAATTCTCTTATAAAAATCTTCGATTTCTTCTGGATTCCATGAATCATTTTCTTCTCTTCCATCTGGCCAGACTACCTTCAAAGGTGCAATTGAAATTTTGTATTTTTCAGCTATTGATTTCGGTATATCAGCAGTGCTATCTGCGATTATCTTTACTTTCTCCATAACTAACACCTCCAAAATTTTGCAGATTACTTAAGTTATTCAAATGCCAAGTTTCGTTTAAACTTTCAAGATAAAATTCTCCTCTATCGTAAGACACCATGGTTATAGACGCATTGTTTATCCTGAGCCTTCTGTTTTCACTCAAAGGCATTCTCAAAATCCAACATATTAGAGATTTAAGCCAAAGAGCATGTGAAACGATAATTATATTAGAATCATCACTATGATTGAGAACAATTCTTTTAAAGCTCTTTACGGCCCTTGATTGTAAATTGGCTAATGGTTCAACCCCGTTGATTTCAGCGTAAGGATCTGTTCTCCAGATTTCAAACTCATCTTTGAATTCCGATAGAACTTCCAAAATGTTTTTTCCGTTCCAGAGATTTATTCTTCCCTCACTTAAATCTTCCATTACTGTCAGATCAACGTTGAGATAATCTGCTATTATCCGAGCAGTTTCAAAGGCCCTTGAAAGAGGTGATGAGTATATCGCTTCAATTTCAACTGTTTCTAACCTTTTCGCTATTGCATTTGCTTGAGCACGTCCAGTTTCATTCAAAGGTATATCTGAGTTTCCCTGCCAGATTTTCAGTTTGTTCCAATCGGTCTCACCATGTCTTACAAGATATATCACTGAAGATTCCCTCCACTATTTTCTAAAAATATAATATCATATTTTGTACTTCATTGATAAAATATGTTATTTGAAATTAACATTAGTTAAATAATCTAAACACCACGCCTTCGATAACTTTCGTCTATGGCGGTAGAAGATATTATGGAAAATATAACCCCTGTTAAAAAACCAATGATGCTAAAAAATGCATCAAAGAAATTTCCATCTCTGTAAGGAAGTTTTTCCTGATAAAATTCATCGATCACCGGGAAAATTATGAAAAACACGAAAAACAGGCCATATATTACTCGAGAAGTTTTTTTGGAGTTCCTGAAAAACGAGAAATAGAGCAATACACTTCCTATCATATAAACGAAAAAATGCCAAAGCTTGTCTTCATTAAGGAAGCGATTGTAATTGAAAGGTTGATTTGGAGTTACCGAAAAATAAATCAAAATACCCACGTAAATAAAGAAAAAGAGTTTCAGAAAGATTTTGCTTTTACTTCTACTCATCGATGTATTCATCCTTCAATAGCCCATAAATTATTATATCCCAGTATTTCCCGTTAATGTACTTCGCTTTCCTCATTATGCCCTCTTTAACAAATCCAAAGCTTTCGAATAATCTGATAGATGATTCGTTGTATTCATAGATTTCTGCTGTCAATCTGTGCAAATTCATAACTTTGAAAGCATGTTCCAGAGTTTTGGCTAAGATTTTCTTCCCAAATCCTCTTCCTTGCTTATCTACATCAACAAAAATGGTTATGTATGCTGTCCTGTTGAACCACTTTATATTGTAGATTGAAGCACCACCTACAACTTCTCCTGCAGCAGATTTAGCTATTAAATCGATAGCATCGGGCATTTTGTCCCAGTAAAGGTTCTTTTCGGACAGAAATTGTAAAACTTCCTTTTTGTTTTTTATTTTTTCTAATTCTTTCTTATCGATATCATTTTTTACCATATCAAGTTGAATTTCATCCAGAAGGATCATCTCCTTTCAAGAAAACCTTCTCCACATAATCCGATGTCATACACCTTAACAAAGCACTGTAATTGAGTAAAAAAGACATTTTGTCACCAATTTTATAGTCAATACTGGATTCGTTAATATCAACAATCAAATGATCGCTACTGGCATGGAGAATCCTTGCTTTTTCGTCGAGAGGATAAATACCTTTTGAGTCAATGTCCTGTTCTCCTATTGCGAGTATTGCACGTTTAATTTTTCCTTTATCTTCAAATTTTGGGATTCTTCCCAGGGAATCTCTTCCAGTTTCTCCTAAAGGAACAGAAGGTTTTACTTTGATTTCAACGATTTCTGCTTCCAGGATAAAGGTTTCTCTGTTTAAGTAATCTATGATTCTGTTGTTTGTTGCGTCAGTTCCAAGCATTATTGCTTCTCCTATTCTGTATTGGTTTATTTCTTCAGGAAGTTCGTTTCTCTCTATAAGTGGAAGAGCCGCGGTATTACCAGCGGAAACTATTTTTACTTTTACTCCATTATTTTCAAGAAACCTTTTGATCTCTATGAGTTGCTCCATTTTTTCTCTGGTTGGTATTACCCCTCCATAACATCCGAGATTTGTACCGATTCCTACAAATTCTATACCTTCCAATTTACTGGCTTCGATTATTTCATCCAGACTATCTTCAAGCCAAACACCTTCTCTCAAATCGCCTATATCTATCATGTATATGACTTGTTTCTTTAAACCTGCGGATTTAGAAAATCTGGAGATGGCTTCCACTACTTTGAATTCTGATACCAGGAAAATATCCACCAATTGAACAGCTTCTTCAATTTCACTGAGCATTGGAATCCTCAAAAGCATGAATCTACTTTCAACACCCGCTTCTTTCATTAATTTTATGTTTTTCAATCTCGAATCACCGAGTATTTTTATTCCGGAATCTACAAGAAGTTTTGCTATAACTGGATTACCACAGGTTACTTTGGTTACACCAACAACTTCTACTCCAAATTTTGAACAGATGGAAACGATAGACCTTACATTTTCTCTTATCTTGTTGAGATTTATTATCAATCTTGGATATCTCATTTTTCAACTACCACCACCGCTACAGCATAATTTTTTTCATGAGTTATTGATATATGAAAATTCGAAAGTCCCAGTTGTTCCATTAAAGTTTTTGAATCACCTTGAATCAATATTTCAGGGTTCCCCATCTCTTTATCGTAAACAATCTGTACTTCTTTAAAAGAGATTTTTCCAATTCCTAATTTTAACGCTTTGAAAAAAGCTTCTTTTGCCGCGAATCTTCCAGCAAGAAATTCCTTTTTTCTATCAGGTTTTTTTAATTCATGATAAATTTGAAGTTCCTTTTCACCGAGTATCTTTTTAGATAATTCAAAATCTACTCTGCTTATATCAACTATATCGATTCCAATACCATAAATCATATTATTACCTCAGTTCCAAAGTTACTTCATCTCCAGGATTCAACGGATCCATAAATCCAACATGAACACCATTAACTTTTATTTCAAAGTCTTTCAAACCATCGATATCAAGATCCAGGAACCTGAAAATGTCTACGACCTTTGGCTGAATTTCAACAGTTTTAATATCGATAACCGCTCCTTCTTCTAAAGGTGCATCTAAATCCGCTCTTTTACCGTTTACAAGTATTTCGTACTCTACAACGGGTATCGACACTTCTTCACCATTTATGGTTATTTTGACAACTTTTGAATTCTTTTGAAATCTTGAATCTTCTATAATGTCTCTTATTCTTTTTTCTCTTTTTTCGATTTTTATATCCAGATTATCGGCTAAAACTACATCTGGTGCGAGTTTTTTTCCGTTGAGATATACTTCAACATCGTACAGAGGAATTTCCTTTATTTCGCCATTTATCGTTAGAGTGACGGTCTGCTTTGAATATTCAGCTATTATTTCACTCACTTTTAAACTTTTTTCATAGGTGATTCTGTCGTTATCCCTTACAACATAATCCAGATTTTCTTGTTTACCATTAACGTACACCTCTGGATAAAACTCTTTTAACTCACCGTTCACTGTTAGTTTTATAGGTTCGATCACATCTTTCAATTTAAGTGATGGTGGCAGTCCATTTTCAGGCTTTCCAATTTCAATAATATCACCATTATTCACTATTGTACGCAGAGAGGCTCTTTCCTTGTTGACGAAAACAGGGGCCTCCTTGCCAAGACTACCTTTTCTGACAACGACCTCACCATTGACGTTGAAAGTTATGCCAGGACCAGGCTTACCGATTAATTCTTCTATTTTGTAACCAAGTTGAAGTAATGCTTGCAGTACTGTCATAGAAGGATCGAGTCCCAACAGGTAAACATCTTTGTCGTTAACGGTAACCTTTGTGAATATTCTTGCAATTCCTTTACTACAGGTATAGGCTATTCCAACCGGTGTGATAAATTCACTACCTTTCAAAGAACCTGTTGAATCCTCTACTATATGAAGATCTTCAATATTTTTCAGTGCTACTCTACTTCTTGGAAGGCCAAGTTTTTGTGACAATCTTTCAGCGAATCCTGGTATTTTAGCACCACCACCCACAATCATTACAGCAGCGGGAGGTTTGCCATTTAATTCCATGATTTGTTCGACTATTTCTGTGACGATGTCTTCCAGAACGGGTGATATTGATTTCAAGATTTCTTCTTTTGATATTTTCAATTCATTACCAAGAATGTCTCTTACCGTGAATTCATCTTTCACATTCAATTCTCTTTTTACAGATTCTGCACTGTTAAAGTCCAAAAGAAAATCAGAGCTTATTTTTTCACTTATCTCATCACCAGCTTTGGGTACCATACCGTAGGCAATTATAGTACCATCTCTCGAAACAGCTATATCACTTGTCCCTGCTCCAACATCAACGAGGACCAAATTCAATCTTCTCAAATCAATGGGAACGGTAAGTTCAACAGCTGCGATGGGTTCTAAAGTCATGTGTTCGATTTCCAGACCAACGCTTTCAATGACAGCAAACATTGCATCAACAACGTGTGAAGGTAAGAAAGCCGCTATAACTTTTACTTCTGCTCTTCTACCTCTCTGATCCAGTAAACTTTTCATCCATTCACCGTCAAGAAAATAATGCAGTACAGAATATCCAACACAGTACATATCAAGATCTTCTGAATATTGTCTCATCTCTTCAATAGCGTTTTTTACAGCACCCATTTCAAGGTTTGAAATAACATCTTGGTCTATTCTTCTGTAATGTGAAACATCCATTTGGTTGTGCCCTACAACTGTTTTCAAAAATCTTCCTGCAAGAGCGACGGAGACTTTCTTAAGTTCCTGATTCGAACGTTTTTCAAGTTCTTTCTTGATTTCATCAACCACCTCAGCAACTTTTCTTATATCGTGAATCTGTCCATCGAGCATCGCACGTTCTTTGTGTTCTTTTACTTCGAAATCCAGAACTTTTATTCTTTCACCTTCGAGCTCTGTTAGCAGTCCAATAACCGTTCTGGTACCTATATCAAGGGCAAAATGCACTATTCATCACCTCTACATAAGCTTAAAAACTCACTTAACCTCAACTATCGTAGCCCCTGTTCCACCCGCTTCTGGTGGTGCAAATTTAAAACTTCTAACTCTCGGGTCATTAACAAGGATTTCTCTAACCCGTTTCGCCAGCCTCAAAGTTCCTTTCCCGTGAATTATGTATCCTACATTTATATTGTTCAGAACCAGGTTATCTATGAACCTCTCGATAATATCTTCAATCTCGTCGGTTGACATTCCTCTAATGTCTATTTCTAACTTTTCTTTTGCTCTGGTGATACCTATCTTTGTCTTGTCGAATTCCGATATTTCACCGTTTACTTTTTCAAGCTTATCGATAGTTGTTTCAAATTTAATACCATTTATATCAACAATTGCTTTTTTGTCTTCCAGTTCTATTATTTTTCCTGTACTAGTTGTATTGATTATTCTCACAAAATCTCCTGTTTTAAAATTTTTGAGCTCTTCATCTGTTCTGCCCAACAATTTGTCTCTTAAATTATCTACGAATCTTGGAGATATTTTTTGTATCTCTCTGTTTAATTTTTCCAATTCTTGAAGATTCTGAATTCTCCGTGCTTTTGAAACTGAGTTTTCTAAAAATTTTTTCACCATTTGAATTTTTGAAGCCAGTTCGTCTATCTCTTTTAGGAGCTCGTGAGTTTTGTTTCTCTTTAATTTCTCAATCTGTTTATTCAGATTCTCATTTTTTATTTCTAATTCTTCTTTAAGAGATTCTATTTCTTGTTTTTTTCTCTCAAGCTTTATCTTTTCTGTCTGGAGTTCATGAATTATAGAGTCGATGTTCTTGAGTTTGTTATCCATATACTTTTTTGAAGCCCGGAGTATTTCTTGGGGTATGCCGAGCCTTTTAGCAATTTCAATAGCTTGAGAACTTCCTGCTACTCCCATCATTATCCTGTAAGTAGGTTTCAAAGTTTCAATATCGAATTCTACCGCAGCGTTTACAAGTCTTGTATCTTCAAAAGCATAAAGTTTCAAAGGTGTAAGATGTGTTGTCACAATGATCCTGGATTTTTTATTCAGGAAGTAGTTGATTATTGCAATTGCAAGCGCGGCTCCTTCAACAGGGTCTGTACCAGCACCGATTTCATCTATAAGAATCAGAGTTTTATCGTTGGCTATTTTCAACATTTCTATTATTTTCAGCATATGTGACGAAAAAGTACTCAAACTCTGTTCAATACTCTGTTCGTCGCCTATGTCCGCTTTCACATTCTCGAAAATCGATAGAACAGAACCTGGATCACAAGGAACAGGTATGCCGGCCATAAACATCAAAGTTAGCAGTCCCACCGTTTTCAATGCCACGGTTTTTCCGCCTGTGTTGGGACCTGTAATGATTATTCCGTATTTATTCTTTTCAAGTTCAATACTTATTGGAACCACTTTCTTTTCGTCTATTAAAGGGTGTCTTGCGTTCACAAGTTTTATTATTCCTTCTGAATTGATCTCCGGTATCACCGCTCTTTTCTTTATTCCATACCGTGCACGTGCGTATAAAGAATCAAAATATGAAATACTTTCAATCGTATAGATTATCTTCTTTTCTTTTTCTACAAGTAATTGCAGAACTTCTCTTATTATTCTTCTTTCTTCTTCCTTTTCATCGATTTCAAGCTGTCTTAATTTGTTGTTCAAGTCTATTATTTCTTCAGGTTCTATGTAAAGGGTCATGCCTGAGGATGAACTTGAAACCAACATACCTTTAACTTCTTTACGTCTGGATGATTTAACCAGAAATATATATCTACCGTCTCTTTGGATGAAAGGTGGTTCTTGAAGAGAGTCTCTATATTTTCTGGAGAGTCTTTCAGCGAGATTCTTCAGGGATGAAATTGTTTTTTCAATCTCGTTTCTTATTTCTTTCAATCTTGGACTTGCAGAATTTTTTATAATACCGTCTTCATTTATACAGCTCGTTACTTTTTTGCAGAAATGATTTGCTTCCTCAACATCAGATAAAATACTCCAAATTTTGGGGTATTTGTTGCTCAGCTTTTCATAAAATTTTTTCAGAGCATGAATAGCCAGAAAAAAATCACGAATTTTTAATATTTCGATAGGAGATAATAAAAACCCCTGGAATACTTTTTCAAATTGTTCTTTGAGATAGACAATACCACCGAGAGGTGGTTCACCATCGTATTGAAGTGCTTCAATCAGTTCTTGCACCTTTGAAAGCTCCTGTTCGGGTTTATAAGTTGGTAGTAATTTTTCAAGATATTCTTTTCCGTAATCCGAAAAACAGAAAGGTTTGATCAATTCTATAACTTTTTTATATTCAAGAACCTCTAAATCCATATTCAATTCCATCGGGTTTTCTCTCCTGTAGACATTAATGTATAATAATTGTATCATACTGATTTAGTGTATACTGTTCAGAAACTATTTTAGGAATGATATCAACGATAATAGAATTTTTCATTGAAAACAACTTTGGGAGGTCAAAACTTGATAAATATAGACGAAGTTATTTCAAAGTATGTCGATTCTCCAAAACTTTTCGAAAAGGCTGTTGAAGACGTTGAAATATTTGGAGTTAGGGTCCTTGCTTCTAAAAGAGAAGATATATTGCACGAAATAGTTAAAATCCTTCTTTCAAATAGAAAGGCATTTATAGTAACGCTGAATGCTCAAATACTCGATAGAGCACTGAGAGACAAAGAATATCTTAATATAATTAGAACAGCAGACCTGGTTGTTCCAGATGGTGAAGGAGTTGTGTGGGCTTCGAAAATACTTACCGGAAAAAAACTTCATAAAACTCCTGGAGTTGAGTTAATAGAGGACATATCGAGAGTGGTAACCTCTCTTAATAGAAGTATTTTTTTACTTGGCGGAAAAGAAGGAGTAGCCAAACTTGCAGGAAAAAGGTTGAATGAAAAATATGGAGTAAAGATTTCTGGAAGTTATCATGGTTTTTTTGACATTGAAGAAGAGGAAAGAATCGTACAGATTATAAACAGTACGAAAGCCGATGTTCTTTTCGTTGGGATGGGTGTACCCAAGCAAGAAAAATTTATAATGAAGTACTGGGATTCTTTAAAGGTCAAAATTGCCATGGGGGTTGGAGGATCTTTTGATGTAATAAGTGGAGTGAAAAAACGTGCTCCAAAAACAATCATAGACTTGAAACTCGAATGGTTGTATAGGATATTTCAGGATCCTTTGAAAAAATGGAAAGTTCCCTTTGAACTTTTGCACTTTGCTTACAGAGTTCTCAGAGAAAAGATGAGGTGATAAAGTTGCTTATAACTAATGTGAACATATTTACTAACGACGATGAACTTGAACTTATCATAAAAAACGGCGCTATATTGATTATAGGTGATGAAATTATAGATGTTGGGAAAGAAGATATTCTGAAAAAAAGTTATCCCAGTGAAGAAATCTATGATGGGCAAGGAATGCTTGTTGTACCGGGGTTTGTGAATGCGTTCCTTGAAGTGAATCTTGCGTGTATAAATGCCCCTATTTTTTTTGATAAAAATTCATCAATATTTGAATATAACAAAAGCATGAAAAGAATACTTGAAAGTCTTACAGATGAAGAAACTCTTTATACTGTTTCACAATATCTTTCCTATGAGTCGATAAAAAATGGTGTCACAACGGTACTGGGAACATTTCTTGCTAAACCTTCCATTGAAGATCCCATTGAGATCTTTAGAAGTGGAATACAAACTTCCGGCATCAGAGCTTTTGTGGGTAGAGAACTGTGCGAAGTGAAACCTAAAAATCTTGAAAGAAGCCTGGGAAATATTTTAGAAAAGAGCAAGAAGTATGTAAATGATAATCATTTCAAAGTTAGTTTTCCCGTATCTTTTGTAGATTCTTTCAGCAATGATGTGTTTAAACTTCTGGATAATATTAAATATGAGGAATTATACAAGAAGATAATACTTGATGATCCAATGTGGGAGAGAAAAGTGATTCTGGAAAAATTCGGAATGGATTTATTTGAGTTACTTAAGCTGCATAAAATAATAGATGATAAGAGTAGTATAATTTACAGCGGATTGATAGAGGATGCTGAAATAGATTTGATAGCTTCTCTTGATTTGAATGTGATATCAACACCAAGGACGCAATTCATATATGGACTTGATCCGAGAAATATTGTTGAACTGCTGGGTAGGGGTATAAAAGTTGGTGGCGGTACAGGGCAACTTGGCTTTGATTTAATTGCAGAAGCGAAGGATACTTATATATTCCAGAGACACATAAGAAAAACTGATAATGTTGCTGCTATTTATGAGTTAATAAAGATCTTTTTCAGAAACAATTATGAAATCGCCAGCGAGATTTTCAATATAAACGTTGGAAAAATAAAACCTGCTTACAAGGCTGATTTAGTTTTTCTGAATCCCAACGTTTCACTCGAATTCGACGAAGAATGGATTCACAGGGCTATAATATTTGAAATTCTTCAAAGGCATAACGTGGAAACGGTTTTCATTGGTGGAAAAATTGTAATGGAAAATGGTAAAATTAGAAATGTCGATGTCGCAGAAATGTATAAAAGCATAAAAAAAGTATCCGAAAGATATATTCGTAATTTACTGCACAATTGAGGTGAAAAGATTTGGCACTGTTTGGCGGAAAATTTAAAAAAGGTCTATCTAAAACGCGTAATTCTTTTTTCAAAAGGATTTTTTCTATTCTCCGGGGTGGAAAATTATCTAAAGAGGATATAGAGGAAATCGAAGAACTGCTCATTTCAGCTGACATTTCTATTGAAACGACTGAAAAACTTTTGAGTAGAATATTGGAGACTAAAAGCGATCCACTTTCTGAGCTCGAAAAAGCACTGGTCGAATTGCTTTCTGGCGATACTTCGTTGAATTTTCCAGCAATCCCTCCGATGGTTGTAAGTGTTGTTGGAGTAAATGGAACAGGTAAGACCACCACTATAGGTAAACTTGCTCACTATATAAATAAAGAATATAAGAAAAGTATCGTCCTTGCAGCGGCAGATACATTCAGAGCGGCTGCTATTGATCAACTTAAAATCTGGGCTCAAAGAACCGGGGCAGATTTTATTGCTCATCAAATGGGTTCTGATCCTGGTGCGGTAGCCTATGATGCTGTAAATCACGCAAAGGCAACAGGAAAGGATGTCGTTATAATAGATACCGCTGGCAGACTTCATACCAAGTTTAACCTTATGAATGAATTGAATAAAATTCACAGAGTTGTTAAGAAGATAGTACCTGATGCGCCACACGAAGTTCTTCTGGTGGTGGATGCGACAACCGGACAGAATGGACTTGTCCAGGCACAGAAATTCAAAGAAGCTGTGGAGCTTACAGGGTTGGTTATAACCAAACTTGATGGAACCGCAAAAGGTGGAATTGCTGTCACTATAAAAGAAAAACTTGGAATACCTATAAAGTTTGTTGGACTTGGTGAAAGTTTGGAGGACTTCGAAGTTTTCTCTGCGGAGAGCTTTGTGAAATCGTTGTTTGAAGAGGCTTAAAAATGAAAGAATTCTGGACGAAACATATGAAGTGCCCTCTCTGTTCTGCACAATTCGAACAGGTAAAAGTTTTCAATGAGGTCGTAAGAATAGAATCTTACGATACTGATTTGAAACCTAATTTTGCAGGTATCAATCCGTTTTTTTATTCACTTACCACATGCAATAGTTGTTATTATACCGCATTTGAAGATGATTTTGATTCAATAATATCCCGTATTAATTCTAACCAGCTATCAAAGTTGAAAAAAGTTTTGGGCATAGCTAGAAAAAGATTTAATATAAATCTTTCTGAGAACAGGGATATAGATGATGCAATAAAAATACACAGTCTCGCTATTCTAACCTACGCAATTGCTGATATGAAGAGTAAGCTTGCAGAAATATATTTGAGATTAGCTTGGCTTTATAGAGATAAAAGTGAAAAAGAAAAAGAAGCGGTTGCTCTTACGAAGGCACTGGTGAACCTGGAAGAAGTTTTTGAAAAGGAAAAAAATATAGAGGCGGAAGATAGGATTATTTATTTGATAGGGGAAATATATTTAAGGCTTGGGAAAATTGATAAAGCGCGTCAGTGGTTTTCAAAACTATTGGAGAACAGAAAATTTCAAGACAGTAAGTATTTCAAAATGGCAAGGGATAGATTATCTCTGTTAAGGGGTGCTAAAAAATGAAAGCCTTGATTCTCTGTGCAGGCAAAGGTACACGACTGAGACCTCTGACATTTACAAATGCAAAGCAGCTCATACCGGTTGCCAATAAACCTGTTATCCTGTATTCGATAGAGAATATAAAAAATTCCGGGATAAAAGATATAGGAATAGTTGTTAATAGCGAGAATAGAGAAGCTTTTCAAGAAAAGTTGGGTGATGGAAGTGATTATGGAATAAAAATCACATATATACTTCAGCAAGAACCAAAGGGCCTCGCACATGCTGTTAGAATTTCTAAAGATTATATAAAAGATGAACCTTTCATGTTGTATTTAGGTGATAATCTTATATTCGAGGATATAAAAGAATACTCTGAGAAATTCCTGAAAGATGATTGTTCAGCATCAATACTTTTAACACCTGTTCCGAATCCGTCACAGTTTGGGATTGCTGTGCTTGATGATCACGGAAATATAATGAAGGTTGTTGAAAAACCAAAGGATCCTCCTTCGAATTTTGCGATTATAGGTGTTTACTTTTTCCGAAAAGAGATATTTGAAGCGATAGAGAATATAAAGCCTTCCTGGAGAGGAGAGTACGAAATAACAGATGCCATTGAATATCTCGTAGAAAATGGTAAAAAAGTCAGAGCACACGTGATTTACGGATGGTGGAAAGATATGGGAAGGCCTGAGGATCTTTCAGAGGCGAACAGGAGGTTGCTTGAAAAGTTGTCGAGAAGAAAGATATTGGGAAATGTTGATGATATTAAGAATGTATACGGAGTAGTTGAAATAGGAGAAAACAGTGAAATAGTAAATTCACAGATAAGAGGGCCGGTTATAATTGGCAAAAACACAGTTATAAAGGACTCTTACATTGGTCCTTATACATCGATTGGTAACAACGTATTTATTCAATCCAGTGAAATCGAGAATTCCATAGTTATGGACAACACCACTATAATAAATATCGATAGAAGAATAGATAACAGCATAATAGGCAGCAACGCCAAATTAGTTAAAACCGACACTCGTCCACGCGTTTTGAGATTTGTCATAGGTGATTATAGCTCTTTTTATCATTCGGAATGAAAGCTATGAAAACATCACTTCCCTTCATTTATCAATTTTATCAACCTTTTAGCTGCCCTTAGAGGCCCCTCATATTCGTAACCCGGTATTCCGAGTGATGTTTTAAGTTCACCAATTTTTATTCCTGTTTTGAACATTTGATTGAAAAATTTGATAGCTATTTCGTGGTGTTTTTCACGCATCTGGATAGCTCCAAAAGGATTGGCAAAATAAGACGTCGTTATTCCACGTTCATGCGTCGTTCCTTTTGCCATACGTGCACCTTTTGAAAAAACTTCAAGAGCTTCATCAACATTTTTGAAGAATCTTATCTCATCTTCTCCTTCTGAAACTTTTGTATAATTGTTTGCATAAAACACGTAATCGATTCTTGATGGTTTTATTATTTCAGAAAAGTTATTGAATGGGACTATAACCCTTGCATTAACACTATCAGGATTCATGAATACGCTTCTATCAATAGTCGAATAAGCATATCCAGGAGGTAAATCATCAAGCCTCACAAATGCTCCGACTTCCGTCCCAAATGCGACTACCTTTCCATCGTGAATTTCAAGAGAGCCCATATCATCGAAAATGATATCGACCATCGAGACTTCCTGATATCTGTTGAGTGCCTCGAGTGTTTCTGATTTTCCGGCACCACTGTCTCCAACAAGTAAGATGTACGAACTCTTTCCATTTACCAATCTTACTCTTGCCAGAGCGCCATGAACAGGTAAGTTACCTTTTTCAATAACTTTGAGATTGTGAACGGTAAGAGTATTCTTTTTCATATAGCCAAAATAGTCGTTTTCTGGAGAAAATGGAATAACTCCGACTATCATGTTTTCTTCTTCGTCAATAAAAACTGCACCTCTTTTTTCATCATCACCGATCATTTCTTCCGATACTCCAAAAATCACAATACCATCAGGTTTTTTAGTCATGACTTCTTTCATATCAGCTATTTCAAAGAGATTTGTCACACCAGCTCCCAAAGCCAAAAACTCCATATGCACATAAATATAAAACAACATTCTACCAACGTTTATTGGTATACAAAGCCACTGTGTCCTTGGAAGCTTAAGTTCAGATAGTATGTTTCTTTTTTTAACTGGGAAGATTCCCTGTCTTTTGTTTGATAAAGTGTAGAAAATTACAGGTGGTTCAAAGATAACGTTCCAAACTATCAACGGTTCATACAACCACTGATTCTTGAATCTATGATTTTTAGGGACTCTCATTTTATCAGCCAAAAAGGAAACCTGCGCACCACTTGGAAGCTGACGAAGGACCTTTGGAGTTTCACCAGATGTGTTGAATGATACCTGACGATATACATCTCTCACCATATCCTTGAAATCGTTATTGACTTTTATCAAAGAATATGAGGTAGAAAGTCTTGTTGAGATATTTGATGTGTATCTTTCTTTTTTTATTATGAATCTGTGTTTGTTTCTCCAGTGATTGTAGAGTATTTCTATAAAATTCAGGAAAGCTTTTCTGTGCTTCAGAAGGTCTATACCATAATTTTCATAAATATATTCAGGTGTTTTGAAGCTTAGTATAAGTATGAGGTCAATGATTCTTTTTATATCGTATTTTTCGTCAATTTTATTTGAAGTTGCATCTATGAGAAAATATTCCTTGAAAAATCCAAGTGATTCATCGTCTTTTTCATCAAGAATTTCCAGAATTTCCTTCAACAATATTGAAAAATTTTCAGAATCAATTATTTGAAATGGATTTCTATAAGTTAAATTGGCATCAATTATATAGCTTCTTGGATATTTTCCATCTTTTCCTAAAAAAGCCAATCATATCGCCTCCTAAAAGAGTTTATATCTTTTCTTCACAGGTTCAATTACTTCCCAGACACATTTCAGCCCCTTGGGAAATGTTACCAGATCACCTTTTCCTATTTCATATTTTTTTCCACTTTCGGTTGTGACTACAACCTTTCCTTCCAGAAAATAGCAGGTTTCATTTGTATCATAATACCAATCAAATTTACTTACTTCCTTTTCCCATATGCCCCATTCATCAAGATTCAATTTTCTAAGTTCCTCAGCCGAAGGTTTTTCGATTCTCACTTCCATTTTTTGCACACCTCCTTTTAATATCTGTAATAATTTCTTCGCGGTAGAAAATATTTCCACATGTTCATACCAAAGATAAAGCCTCCAATATGTGCCCACCAGGCTACTCCTCCGAAATTTCCTCTTACGATTGTTGAAAGAGTACCGTTGAAGAACTGCATTATGAACCATATTCCTAAATACAGTACGGCGGGTATTTCAACAATAAACGGTATAAAGAACAAAGGCACAAAAGTTATTATTCTTGAAAACGGGAACAAAACGAAGTATGCTCCCATAACTCCCGCAATTGCTCCAGAGGCACCCAACATAGGCACTTGTGAATTCCAGCTGAAAATAAAGTGTAGCAAACTTGCTGCGATACCACTCAAAATATAGAAAATTGCGAATCCAAAATGTCCCAGTCTATCTTCTACGTTATCGCCAAAGAGCCACAGAGCCCACATGTTGCTTATTATATGAGACCATCCTCCATGAAGGAACATTGCAGAAATAAATGGAAAAAAGTTGTATCTTGAGAGTCCTGTTATTAAAGAAAATTTTGCTGAAGTATATCTTGCAGGCACAATTCCAAATTTATAAAAGAATTCCAATAATTCACGTGATGGAAGATTAAGTTCATAAATGAATATGATTACATTGAGAACTATTATCGCTATTGTGACGTAAGGTTTTCTACGACTTGGAATGGTATCTTTGAGTGGAAACAAATGAATCACCCCCCAATGATAATCATTTCAAAGATTTTACCATAAATTCTGTGAAATCATGATTTTCAGACTATCGGATATTTTTCTCAAATTGCCGTCGAAAGTCTCGAAATCTGTCCTTGATATCTTCTTGCCTCCAAAGTGAACCATCACATAACATTCTGTAAGGTTTTTGAAAGCTTCAAAGTCTACGGTTTCAATTTTTCTTATTTTATTAAGAAGTTCGTATGGGGTTAAAAAATTCATATTTCCAAAATATTTTCTTCTTAACCACCAATAAGCCGATACAATATATTCTTTAGTGTAATCCAACCCGGGAAACTGATCCAATGGTATCATTTTAACATTTTCAGGGATATCTTTTTCTTTTTTTTCAATATTCACGATTTTAAATTCGCGAGTGAATCTGAAAAAATAAAAGAGGAGATAAAAACTTATCGCTGAAAGTATTAGAATTCCGGAGACTTCAAAAGCTTTTACGAAAGATGTTACAAGATTGGAATCAATTTTTCTTTCATACATTGAGCTATTAATGTTTGAAAGAGATGGATACATAACTTGTGAAATATTTGAAGCAAATGGATTGGTACCTGGGAATGTTCTTGCATATTCCATATCTTTCACCAATAAAAACATGAAAGTAAAAAAACCTATAAGAGCGACAAGATATAAGAGTGATAATAAAAGATTCTTGAGCCCTTCCTTAGATTTAATTATCTTGATCACCACAAAACTTAAAAAAGTACCAAATATTACCAGAATAAAAGAGATCAAAAATTCCAGATAGTTACTTTCAAAGGTCGTGTAAGTCAATGAAGGCTTCTCAAAAAAATAACTGTAATTGCTGGTTTTGCTTACAAACGAGTTGGAGTTTTGAAATTTATGATCATTCGATTGTACTGAATTATCTTGAAAGGTTTCTTCTGAATTGCTTCTGATAGAATTCAACAAAAGTGGAAAATCAAAATTATTTACAAAAGGAGCGATAAGTAGTGATGAAATGATAAGGAGCAATAGAGTTCTTTTGTTTGATTTCTCTTTCAAAATCAGCCATGAAACAATAGTTAAGAGGAAAATTAGAAAATTCATGATTGGCGGTGAATATTTATAAATGGCTAAGAAAATACCTAACATGACTAACCCGGAGATTGAAATTTTTATGTCTTGAGATGATAGAAACATCAAAGCTGTCCCAAAAAATATCAACAACGATATTTCTTTGAAATCACTTTTCAAAGCTAAAGATGCAACAACCATTGAAATGAATTCGAAAGGCAAGAGGACCATCGTATGAATGAAAGTTCCTCTGTTTAAAACAAAAAATATTGACGTGATTCCCGAGAGGATAAGTGCTTTTGGTAAAGGTAACGAGCTCGTAAATACATATACAGACAGAATAACCGGAAATATATAAAACAAAAGTTTTTTATTCAATTTCAGACAAAACCTCCTGAAAGCTTTGATTAGCACGAATTATTCTCACAATTATCTGCTCATTTTCCAGTACACGTGCTCTTTCCAGCAATTTTTCCATGTCTCTTGGATACAGTGAATAATCTTTACCTGGTTTATATTTAGGATCTCTGAATCCATAAGGCATTATTATTACCAGGACCCTTGCACATCTTGCTCTGGCTTTTAAGAGCAATGGTAGTATCGAATTAGTTAAAAACATTGACATTATAACAAGAGTAGATGAGGGTGTGAGTTTTTCAATTTCTTTAATCAAAACTTCATCTATCTGTGGTCCGTTGTTAGTTCCCTGAACCATCGCGAGTAACTCTACAATTTTTACCCAATCCTTTGTGTTTTCTACTTTCAATACTTTTTCGCCGATAACTGTTAAATCAACATGATTGCCTTTGAGATAACAACTATAAACCACAGCGCATGCGGCTTTTATTGCATCTTCCTGATAAAATTCTCTTATCTGTGACCAGACGTTTTTCGCGTGTATTTCGTTCGATAGATTTAGATCAACGTAGAATTTTATGTTTCCAATGGCAGTATAATCGTGTTCTTTAACATAAAGTTTTCCCAATTTAGCCGATATTTTCCAGTGAATTTTGTTCAGGGCTTCAAAATTGTATTCTCTTACTCCTCTAATTCTTGTTAAATCTTCCAGCAATTTGAAATCACTCGTCGATCCTGGCAACAATTCTCTCAAGCGTGAAGGAAAGTTTTCTATATCCATAATATCCGGAAGTATTATTATCTTCTCAGTTGCTCCAAAATTTATCCAGTGCTTGAATAAACCAAGTGGATCGGTGTAAAAAATGGTGCAGTTAGAGACATCTTTTATCCCTCTTTTAGAAAAAGAAAGATCGAATTCTATTTTTGTTTTTTTACCATTTGACACAGATAATTTTTTTCCAGAAATTTTCGTTGAAGGAGTGTTACCATAGAGGGAAGGAATAAGTTCTATTACGAATCTACCGGACATGTTGCTCGCAATCGTGTAGATGATTTTAAATTCTTGGTTGACAAAGGCACGGTTTCTTTCCGTAAATCTATTAATAACAAGGTTTAAGAGAAAATTTTTAGTGAAAAAGAATTCGATCCAGAAAATGATAACCAGGCATCCAAAAAGTAAAGAAAAAGTGCTTGGCTGGAAAAGGAACCATAAACTTCCTACAGTACTTAACCAGACCAGTGGCCGATAAGAGGATTTTGCTGACTTAACGTTGAGCCTCATGAGTTGTTCACCTTTTTAAACAAAAAAAGGGAATACTCCCTTCTTTAAAATTATGGCGGAGAGGGTGGGATTTGAACCCACGAACCGGTTTCGCCGGTTACACGCTCTCCAGGCGTGCGCCTTCGACCGCTCGGCCACCTCTCCGTTGATGTTGAATTTTCCAAAGAAATTTTATCACACAATCACCTTCAAGACAAGAAAAAGTAAATGGACCTTTAAAAGCTTTTAACATTGAAAAGGGGATGAAAGAATTATAATTCTTTTGTGTTCTAAAATAGCAAGAAGCTGGAGGGAGACATATGGTTGTAAAGGTTGGAATAATTGGAAGCGGGCTGATCGCGCAATTTGCACATATTCCAGGTTATTTAGAAGCAGGAGCAGAAATAGTTGCAGTGTGCGATGTTGTGGAAAAAAGAGCGAAAGAAGTGGCAAAAAAATTCAACATTCCAAAAGTTTACACTGATTACAGAGAACTTCTTAAAAATCCCGAAATTCAGGCGGTAAGCATTTGTACACCTAACTATCTTCACGCACAGATGACCATTGATGCTCTTGAAAGCTCAAAGCATGTTTTGTGCGAAAAACCAATGGCTATGAATGTTGAAGAAGCACAGAGTATGCTCGAAACTTCAAAAAAGACAGGAAAAATACTGATGATGGGTTTCAACAATCGTTTCAGAGGCGATGCCAGGAAACTGAAACAGTTCATCGATTCAGACAAACTTGGAGAAATTTATTATGCAAAGGTTGGATATATGAGAAGACGTGGTACTCCAAGAGGCTGGTTCACCGTAAAGGCTGAATCTGGCGGTGGCCCTGTCATAGATATTGGAGTGCACATAATTGATTTGACAAGGTATCTTATGGGGAATCCAGAACCTGCTTCTGTTTTTGCAACTACATACAGAAAGCTTTCGGAATACAGCATAGATGGACGTCAGACCTGGGATTCTTCTGATGTTAGAGATGGCTTGAGAGATGGCAAATTAAACGATGTGGAAGATCTTGCAACTGCATTGATAAAATTCAAGAATGGTTCTACCATGTTTGTTGAAGTTTCTTGGGCTGCTAATATTTCTGGTGACAGGTTTTACATAAATTTATGTGGAACAAAGGCAGGAGCCGAACTCGATTCTTATAATCCTATCCATAAAGGTGCTAAAAACAACGATGCTTTGTTGAAACTTTTTGGCGAGGAGTTAAATTCTCTCACAGATTATTATGTGGAGCCCCCAAAAACGGTAAGTCACTTTGAGGAAATAAAATACTTTGTGAAATGTGTTGCCGAAAACAGACAGCCGGAGATATGCAAAGCAGAAGAAGGAGTTCAGATTCAAAAAATCCTAAATGCTATATATGAAAGTGCGGATACTGGTAAGTTGATAACTTTTTAGATTTGAAATGACTGGAGGCTTCGAGCCTCCAGTTATTCTTTAAAGGTGGTGTGAAACTTGAAAAAACCTGTGGAACTTTTGAAAAAAAGTTGTAGGGAATTCGGAATCTTTCTTTATAATCAGAATAAGATAAAGCATTACGAAATAACTCAATCGGGTGAGTATGGCATCAGAATGAGACTTGGTGATCTTGGAACAGTGAAATTTTATATAAACAACAAGTTGGAAATAAAGATAGTAAATGAGAATCTTGCGGAGAATGTTTTTGAGGAAATATTGATTCTCTGGGAAATCTTCAGGAAGGGAAATAAATACTTGAAAGGAATACATATCTTTGTTGATGGTAGTTTCATGAATGGAAAAGTGGGGTACGGTTTTTTAATCATAAAAGATGGTATTGTTTTGAAGAAGTCTTTTGGGAAACTCGGTGATGAATATTCCAGATATTTCAATTTGAGAAATGTTCTTGGTGAAATAAAAGCAATAATTGAGTCAATTGAGTTTTGTATGAAGGAAGGATTAACTGAGATACATATCCATTATGATTACGAAGGCTTGAAAAAGTGGGCTAATTTGGAATGGAAGGCAAAAAATGAAATAACTCATCAATATCAAGAATATATTTTAGATGCTTCAAAAAAATTGAAGATAATCTGGTTAAAAGAAAAAGCTCACAGTGATTCAATGTTGAATGCTTTTGCTGATAGGCTTGCAAAAAAAGCATTGAAGTGAATTTAAAAGCGTTTGGGTTTTAAAACTTCATCAAGATTTTCAAAATGTTGTTCTACCCTATCTTTCATTTTGAATAGAACTGCTTTGTACAGTGTATCAATAACAATCAGCTCACCTACTCTGCTAACGTGGAAATCACTTGGGTGTCTTTTCCCGGCAGCACAATACAAAGATACATCGGATACCTTAGTTATAGGAGAATCTATACCTGATGTTATAGCAATAGTTTTAGCACCTGAATCCTGTGCTACTTGTAAAGATTTAACAATATCCCTTATCATTCCACTATGGCTTATCCCTATCACTACATCTTTGTTAGACAGACTTGCACCAACCATTACCTGAGCATGTGGATCGATATAGTATGCAGAATGAAAACCTAAAAGCGCGAACCTCAAACTTGCATCCTGCGCCAGAGCACCTGAACGACCAACTCCAAAGAACAATATTCTGTTGGAACTCAATATTATTTCAACTGCTTTGCTTAAAGCGACGAAATCAAGTAACTCATGTGTATCTTTCAAAAGCTCGAAATTTTCAGCAAATATACCTTCGATAAATTCTCTAAGATTCTTCCTATTTCTGCTTTCAATGATATCATCTTTTGGAAAGCTCAATTCGCGAGCAAGTACTATTTTGAAATTTTGATATCCGCTGAATCCAAGTTTTCTACATAATCTGTATATAGTAGCTTCACTTGCCCCACAATGCCTCGCAAACTCTGTTATACTATAGTGTATAACATCATCAGGCCTTTCAAGAATATAATTTGCCGCTAATTTTTCAGAATCACTTAGTGAGTTGTAGATTCCTTTAAGTTTGGCAAGTATCAACCTTGTTCCACCCTTCTTCATTTTAAATCAAAGCTTTTCCATCTATTTTTGAAAATACATGTATTTTGCTCAGATCTATGTACATTTTGAGACTCTCTCCTTCATTTATTTTAACATCTCCAGGTAACTTTGAGACTATTCTTGTTCCTTTGAACTCCAGATGTACTATAGTGTCTGAACCTAATCTTTCGATGAAATAAACTTTTCCTTCAATCGGCTCGAATTTTGAAATGTCAGTTTTTTCTTTGTGAATATTTTCCGGTCTTATCCCCAAAATGAAAACATCGTTCTTATTTTGGATTTTGTTCCCCAATTCGGTTTTCAGATCATCCGTTAATCTTATATTTAGGCTCTCATTCCTCAGAAACAGCTCATTTTTCTCTTTTAAGATTTGCACTTCCATGAAATTCATTTGTGGAGAACCTATGAAACCAGCTACAAATACATTTGCTGGCTTGTGATATATTTCTTCTGGTGTTCCATACTGTTGTATAACACCATTTTGCATTACTGCTATTTCATCTCCCATTGTCATGGCTTCAACCTGATCATGAGTTACATATATTGTTGTCGTGCCAAGTCGCTCCTGTAATTTTTTAAGCTCACTTCTCATCGACACTCTCAAAAGGGCGTCTAAATTTGATAAAGGTTCATCCATAAGTAGAACCTCTGGTTCCAGAACGATTGCTCTCGCCACCGCAACTCTTTGTCTTTGGCCACCCGAGAGTTGAGCGGGATATCTGTCTAAGAGTTCTGAAATGTTAAGAGTTTTAGCCGCCCACAGTACCTTTTCTTCTATTTTATTTTTATCATAACCTTTTATCTTCATTGGATAAGCGATGTTTTCATAAACCTTCATATGAGGCCATACAGCGTAACTTTGAAATACCATAGAAACATTCCTGCTTTTTGGTGGAAGATTAGTGACATCTGTAGAATCAAAAAAGATTTTTCCTTCGGTAACTTTCTCAAGTCCTGATATACATCTTAAAAGAGTTGTTTTACCACAACCCGAAGGTCCAAGGAGAACAACAAATTTTCCATCTTTTATTTCAATATCTATTCCATTCAAAGCTTTTACACTACCAAAATATTTCTTAAGATTTTCAATCCGTACTTTTGCCATTTTATCACTCTCCTATTTCAAAGATATTCCCCACATACTCATCAAGTATTTACGAGTGAAGAATATGAATACCATGGCTGGTATTGCCATAACTGTACCAGCAGCGAATTTGAAATAATCTGGGGAAGTCATAGCTGTGTTTAAAATTTGTGCAGGTAGAGTTCTGTTGACGAAAGTCAGAACAGAAGATATGAAAACTTCATTCCAGGACATTATGAATGCGAAAATTGCTGACGCTGCTAATCCAGGCAAAGCAAGAGGCAGGGTAATTTTCATAAAAGCACCTATTCGTGAGAGTCCAAATATCATACCCGCTTCTTCGTATTCTACAGATATTCCAGAGAGAATACTTGTTGTTATAAGAACGACAAAGGGTAATATAAAAGACGTATGAGCCAGGGCAACACTGAAAAGTGTATCACCTATTCCCAATCTCAGGTATATCATTATCAAAGGCACTGCTATTATCAAAGTAGGGAAAGAACGTGTTAAAAGTATACTCAACCTTATAGCGTTTTTTCCAGGAAACACGTATCTTGTCAAAACATAACCAGCTGGAAGACCTACCAGAAAACTCAGTCCTATAGCCATTGCAGCAACCTGTAAGCTATTAAGAGTAGCTCTCCAACCGTCTAATACAACAAAAAGTTTGTAAAGATGATCAAAAGTCAATCTCTTTGGAAGTATTCTTTGTTGATCGTAGTAGTCTTCTGATGGTGTTAAAGAAGCCAGAACTATTAAAAAGACAGGGGTTAAAAACCATAGAATTATCAAAATAGAAACGAAAATAATGAATATCTTTTTTATCATTTTGTTTCACCTTCCAGTTCTCTGGACCTCAGAATGGAAATATAAAACCAGCTTATAATTAGAGAAACAACTGCGATAACTATTGCATAAGTACTCGACATATGAGGATCATTGACATTGTTATGCCAGTAATAAGCTTCCCCAGCCAGTATCAGTATATCTCTTCCAGCGAGTAACCAAACCACTCCGAATATCTGGAAAGCAAACAAAGTTCTAATAAGCAGCGCTGACATTATTGATGGTTTTAACAAAGGTAAAATTATTCTGGTCAGTTTCTGCCAGCTTGAAAAACCAAAGACATCCGCGGCTTCGAGATATTCTTTATTTATAGATTGAAGTCCTGCTAATATGATAACAAAAACAAGAGGTGTAGCCCTCCAGACTTCTGTGAGAACAATAATCCAGAATTCTCTGTTTTGAAACATATAACCAAAAAAATAGAGAGGTCTATCCAGCAATCCAAGTTTCAAAAGTATTTTGTTCAAATATCCCGTTGGAGCAAATATGTTGTAACTCATCAAAGCTGCTGAAACGTCACTGAGTGCAAGGGGAATTGAAATCACATATAATATCATTGAGTAACCTTTGAATCTCATATTGACAAAAAGCGCTAAAGCAATCGCGAGAATCAGTTGAAGAGGAACGATTATACCGGTTATGAGCAAAGTGTTTTTCAAAGCCTTCCAGAAGTCGCCACTATCCATAAGGCGCTGAAAATTTCCAAAAGCTCCTGTTTCGCTTGTAAAAGCAAGTATAAAGGTTTGAATCAAAGGATATCCCAGAAAAGCAACCAGATATAAAATCGTTGGTAAGAGAATCAGATATGGAATAGCATCTTTTCTATAAGTCAAAATCCTCACCAACCTTGATTTTATGATATCCAGGGGCTTAAGCCCCTGGATTGAAGTTTAAAGTGGAATTAGAACAGAGAAATATCTGGTTCAGGAAGTGGAGCGCCGGTTTCGTTGAAAATCTTCCTGATTCTTTCTCCGAGCTCCTTGATAACTTTAGCAGGATCTTCGTTTTCCAGTACAATCCTTCTAAAGGCCATTCTGTATGTTTCCGTGAATTCTCCACCTTTTGCACCAAGCCCTGGTATGAACGCGACTATAGAATCAGGTGCGCTTGCTTGATTAACCACACCCTGGGCGAGTATTTTAAGTGCACCTTCAGGTATTATCCCGGAGGCTTCCTTCACAACCGGGAAAAAGCCAACATTATTTAGTATTTTAACTTGAACTTCAGGACTTGTAAGGTAATCAATTAACTTTACAGCTTCTTCTACATTTGGAGCGTTCTTTGGAATACTCAATCCGACCAGAACAATTATATAGCCTCTTCCCATAGGACCTGCTGGTGATGGAACGACAACGAAATCATTTGGTTTTTCAATTATCGCCGCTTTCAGTCTTGCTGTGTGATCCCAGGCTATCAAGACTTCTCCTCTTAAAAGAGGTTCGTCTAAAGCACTCCAGACAGAGCTGCCGGGATGAACGTATTTGAAGAGCTCCTTCAAATAATTCCACATCTCAACTGCAGCAACACTGTCAAATTTGATAGCCTGTGCCCCTGTGAAAGAGGGATAAAGATAACCGTGCAAAAATCTGTGCCATAGACCATTTGGTCCTACCGGAAATCCCAAACCTGGTTGTCCAGTTTTTTCAAGAATGTTTTTTGCCCATTGCAAAAGTGCATCATAGGTCCATTTACTCGTTCCCTTTATTACATCTTCTTCTGTTAATCCTTTTGGAAGATATTGGAACGCTTTTTTGTTGACAGTCATTACATAAGTTGCTTGAAGCCATGGTATAAATTGTTTTATACCATGTGCATAAGCATATTTTTCGAGTGTTTCAATGAAAGTTCTCCCTTCGAATGTTACATCACTCAAATCGCTTAAGAATCCTTTTGATCCAAGAAGATCAATACCTCCTTGAAGATCTGCAAATAGGTTTACGGAAACTTTTCCTGCTTTTTGTTCTGCTTCGATTCTACTTGAAGACTGATCGTAGGTTAAAGGTAAGAATCTTACCTTTATCCCGTACATCTTGGTGAAGTTAGCAATTAAATCTCCTTCCATGAATTGTCTCTCTGCGGCTGGATGCATTTGAGTGGATACAAAATTCACATCTGCGAAAACAAGCAAACTTGTAATGAAAACCATTAAGAATACTAACAACACTTTTCTCATAGTAAAATCCCCCCTTTGTGAAATGGTTTTATTTGAAAGCGTGAAGAAGTTCATCGATTTTGTTCTCCAGAACTTCGTACGATAAGTATTTTTTCCCAAGTTCAAAATTTTTATTTGTTCTTTTTCGATACTCCTCTGCAGATTTAAGGATATTTATGGCTTCCTCTGCTGCAGATTTTTTTCTTTCTTCTGGAATTTCGAAATATTTAAAACCGTCTTTAAAAACTCGATTGAAAGTATTACCCAGGCTTATTACTTCAAATCCTAAAGGTTTTATATCGGAGATATAAACCGGATATTCAAGAACAATCATGTTTTTCTTCGAAAATATACCTTCTAAAAACTGATTTCCCCAACCTTCCAAGACGCTTGTGTAGGTTACCATGTCAGACACAGCATACATATCCCACAGCGAATAAAACTTTTCACTGTTTTTATGAGATCTCTCAGCTTTAGTAATGGGGTTGCACCATCTTATTTCCACGTTCTCTTCTCTGGCGGTTTTTTTTA
Source organism: Thermotogaceae bacterium (assembly GCA_029981435.1). Lineage (GTDB taxonomy): Bacteria > Thermotogota > Thermotogae > B21-G9 > HyVt-16 > HyVt-16. The sequence goes on from JARRBB010000001.1 coordinate 66,996, forward strand.
GGAATTCAACGTATTCATTACTGGATTCTATCAAACCAGGCATTAACATGATTATTTTATTGTTTTGGTTGAAAACCTGCCCATTGTAGAGTTTTCCAATCAATTTATTGCGCATTCTATTAATTTCACCCACCAATCTTATTGCAATTTCTATGGCTTTTCTTTCAACGATTCTTGTAGCATGTAGAAAAACGATATCATTGGGGAGTATTCCGAGTTTTTTTCTCAAGTCGTGATTGAACTCATCGATCTTCCATTCAGGCTGATTGAAGTCGAAAACATTTGGCACGACAACTGAATCAATACCTCTACGTTTTTTCAATTCTTCTTTTGCTATACTGTTTATAACAGCGTGTTTTATACTTTCATCTTTTGGTGGAAAATATTTTTCCAAACAATCAGAAACAAAACTACATGATGGAACTGACATGTAATCTCTTTCCCAATGAAAATCATGGTTGTGAGAGATCGCCTTGATTCGTCTCTCTTTTATTATTTCTGTAAAAGCTATAGCAGCAGGTAGACTTATACCAAGTGAAAGTATATTGTTAAGTATCAAAAAGTCGATTTTGTAAGTCTCTATCGCCTTTAATATTTTTTTCTTCAACTGTTTAGTTTCTTTGAAAACCTCTTCAATGAATTCTCTTTCATTCTTGAAATCTTTAAAACCTTTAAATGAATTTGAAAAAAGTTTTTGAAAATTTTCTCCATGAATGTCGAGTTCCCGAATATAAATCTCTCCATAATCGTGACTTCCAGAAATGTAAAGGACTTCATGTCCGTTCTTTTCTAAGATTTTCCGCCATTTCTCCATTTCGAGAGACACACCATCTGTTTCTCCAACACGAAAATGTACAAGACCTATACGCATAGAACACCTCTTTTAGAAAAATTATTTCTACTCAATTAAAAATATGAAAAAAATTTTCACCAAAATTATACATACTCATTTGAAAAATGTCAATGAGGTTTGAGACATTTTTTAATTTTGAAATTCTAAACTCTCTGGAATCTGGTATAATTTCTTAAATAGTGCCGGGAGGTTTGAGGATATGTCGAGAATATTTGAAGGTTTAACTTTCGATGACTTGTTGTTAGTACCTCAATACAGTGAAGTGCTGCCCAAGGATGTTGAACTTAAAACCAGACTTACTAAAGAATTGAGTTTGAATATACCATTGATGAGTGCGGCCATGGATACTGTGACTGAAAGTGCTATGGCAAAAGCAATTGCAAGAGAAGGTGGTATAGGAATCATACATAGAAACATGTCACCGGAGCGCCAGGCTGAAGAAGTTAGAAAAGTTAAAAGAGCGGAAAATGGAGTTATATTCGATCCGGTTTTTGTAAAACCAGATGCTACTGTAAAAGAAGCACTTAATCTTATGTCGAATTATAAAATAGGTGGAGTGGCTGTTGTTGATGAAGAGATGAAACTGGTAGGAATATTAACAAACAGGGATGTTCGCTTCGAGAGAAATCTTTCAAAAAAGGTCTTTGAACTTATGACGCCCAGAGAAAAACTTATAGTTGCCAGCAAAGATATAACGCTCGATGAAGCAAGAAAAATTTTACACGAAAACAAAATTGAGAAGCTTCCTTTAGTCGATGAAAATGACAGGTTAACAGGTTTGATAACTATAAAAGATCTGGTACACGTCGAAGAACATCCAAATGCTTCCAGGGATTCAAGAGGTCGTTTGATGGTTGGAGCAGCTGTCGGTACTGGAAAGGATACTTTTGAAAGAGTGGAAAAACTTATTGAAGTCGGTGTTGATTTAATTGTGGTCGATACCGCACATGGTCATTCGAAGAAGGTTATAGAAACTATAAAATCCATTAAATATAATTGGCCAGATGTTCAGATAATAGGTGGAAATGTTGCGACAAGAGAAGGAACAGAGGCACTAATAAATGCTGGCGTCGATGCCGTGAAAGTCGGTGTTGGACCCGGTTCAATTTGTACAACACGTGTTGTCAGTGGCGTTGGTGTTCCACAGATGACAGCGGTTTTTGAGGCGTATTCAATAGCTAAAAAATATGATATCCCGATCATCTCAGATGGTGGAATAAGATATTCTGGAGATATAGTTAAAGCTTTAGCAGGTGGTGCTGAAGTGGTGATGCTTGGAAGTATTTTCGCAGGCACCGATGAAGCTCCTGGAGAGACCATAATCTATCAGGGTAGAAAATTCAAAACTTATAGAGGTATGGGGAGTCTTAGTGCAATGAAAGAAGGAAGTAAAGACAGATATTTTCAAGATGATGTAGAACCTGAAAAACTCGTACCCGAAGGAGTCGAAGGTATGGTACCATATAAAGGTAGAGTCGCAGATGTGATTGCTCAATTGATCGGTGGAATAAGGTCAGGAATGGGTTATTGCGGTGCTAAAGATTTAAGAGAATTGAGAGAAAAGGCAGTTTTTGTTAAAATCACTCAAGCAGGTGTTAAGGAAAGCCATCCACATGATATATTTATAACAAAAGAAGCACCGAATTACAGCTTCAGAAATTGAAAAGGTGGTGATAAAGTGGGATTTTTACACATGATATTCTTTTCATCAGGAATTGAAGGGCCGATTTTTCCTAAAAAGATGTATTTTGGTTATACAAACAGAAGCGGAGTCGTTCAAACTTTTTATCCGAAGGATATGGAATTACTTCTGTCAAAGAGAAGGTTTTTAGTAAAAAGTTTTTATATGTCAGAGAATTACATAATAAGATCTGTTGAGATAACTTCTGGTCAAGCCAATGCCGGTGTTTCATTTTTTAGATATGAAGAACCTATACCTTCGACTTTGACGATTCTGTATGATCAAGTTAAACTGGACATTCTTATTAACAACTTCGATTTAAAGAGCTTGATTGATAATATAAATAACGAACTGCTTTCAGACAACTTCAATTATGACAATATTGTTGAATCTGCGATCTTGAATTCCAAAAAATTGAACGATGAAGCTCTTCAAAAGAGTCTTTATTGGTTTGTGAATGTTTATAGAGAAAAAATATTCAGAGAGTCTTATGGAATGAACATAGAGGAATTGAAGAAACATTCTGCAATGATAGCGTACAAACTTTATGAGATGAAGGAAATAAATGATAAAGGATTGGTTTCAAAACTCTGAAACTTGGAGAGAATAAATATATGAGACGTGTGGCAGCTGTTGTTCAATACGATGGAACAAACTTCAATGGATTTCAAGGACAGCCAGATGTTCGGACTGTTCAGGGCGTTATCGAAGACGCTCTGGAAAAAATATTTAAAACAAGAATTTTCACACAAGCTGCTGGTAGAACAGATACAGGAGTTCACGCATTCATGCAGGTTGTTTCGTTTAGTTGTCCTTCCGATAGAATGACCTTGAAAAATATAAAAGATGCGATGAATGCTAACTTACCATCAGATGTATACGTAAAAGATGTGTTTGAAGTTCCGAGAAACTTCAATCCGAGGTTTCATGCTAAAAAAAGGGTTTACCATTATTACATCCTCAATTCGAAAGAACCAAATATATTCTTGAGAAATTTCGTCTGGTGGTTCCCGTACAAATTGGATATAGAACGCATGAGAAAGGCAGCAAGTTTTTTAGAGGGTGAACATGATTTTACATCCTTGAGGAAAGGAGTCGATGAAAGGAATCCAGTTAGGACTATTTATAGAATTCGAATATTGAAAAAGAAGGATTTCATATTGATAAGAGTTGAAGGGAATTCCTTTTTAAGAAGGATGGTTAGAAATATTGTTGGATTACTGATCAGGGTGGGAACAGGTGAATGGGAGCCAGAGAAAGTTCTGGAAATTCTTCAAGCAAAGGACAGACGTGCTGCCGCTGGTACAGCGCCTGCGCATGGCTTATATCTTCAAAAGATTATCTTTTGATACTTGTTCTTTTTTTACTTGTTCTCGGAAATTCCTTTGCACTGGAACTTCCAGAGAATTTTAAGTTGTTTGAACAGGATGATTTGTGTTATCTTATGGTTTACGATACTCCAATAGCTATTGCAAAGGATAAGGAAGAATTGACATCCATACTTATGGAGAATTATCGTATCGTGGAATTTTGGATGAGAGCCCCTTCAGTTTTATTGAAATTTGAAGGTCCTGAAGATTTGAAAAAGAATGTTATAGACTCTTTGAAAGAACTCGGAGTAGTTTTGGGAAATGGCCATGAATTATTTGTTAAGCTGAAAAGATTGGACAACTTTATTCTGATGGAAGTATCCTATGATTCACGAAAGCTGAGCAATCGTTCTTCACTTTCGAGTGAAAGTGATTGGAAGAAAGATTTGAAAAAACATCTTAAAGAACTTCTAAATCTGCCTGAAAAAGTTGAAATTCCACATGTTTTATTTGTTAAAACTTTTGGTAACACTGTAAGATACAACGGTAGTATTACCTCAGAAGACTTTTCAATAGTATCAGACCAAGAAGAGATTACAATTGAAATTTTTAAAAATCATGGCTGGGAAAAACTTTTATATAAGATCCACACTCCAGCCGAAATTCTTGAATTGAATTATTTTGATGTAGATTTTCGAACTATCCCAGAAAATGCAGAGCTCTTAATTGACGATGTTTATTTGGGAAAAACGCCTGTTACTGTAAACTTGAGGGGGGGAATACATAGTCTTGAGATAAAATTCCCGGGTTACAAAACTATCAGGGAGAATATATACATAGATAATACGGAAACTTTTGAATACAGACTCGAAAAACTTCAAGAAGGCACTTTAATCCTTAATATGAATGTTTCCCATGCCACCATAACTATCGATGAAAAAATCTACAAAACTACATCTGGTAGTTTGATTTTGAATGTTAGTCCAGGGATTCATAATGTATTAGTTGAAGCTGAAAACAGAGAACGATTTGAACAAAATATTCAATTGAAGCCAAGCGAAACAAAAGAATTAACGATAAACTTGAGAGGGGTAGCTGGAACAAAGGATTGGGAATTGCTGGTTGACACTGAAAAAATTGTGAATTTTTTTATCACTTCTTTCAACGAAATTGTCCTGCACTTAAAGGATGATTCTCTGATCTGTATTAATCCCTCAAAGTCTGAACTTCTCTGGACTCTAAAAGATTTCAAAAATGTGGTAGATATTCAAAAACATAACAACGGTTTTCTTGTGTTATGCAAAGATTCTTTATGGCTTGTGGATAACCAGGAAAACTTTCCGATTCTCCAACTTAAAGATGAAAGTTTCATAAGCTGGGATTTTGATGAACTTTTTTTTGCAACTAATTCGGGAAAGCTATACAAATTGAGCGAAAAAAATTTTAGTGTTTTATGGGTGAGAAAAATTTATCCACTACTTCAAATAAAAACCACTGATGATTTTGTTTTGATGCTGGATGTTTTCAGAAACGTATATTGTTATAACATCAGAACGATGCAGTTGATCTGGAAAAAATATGTGAGTGAAGTTACAGCACTGGATTTGATTGGAAAAAACCTATACATTGTATCTGGTGAAAAGTTAAGAATCCTGGATATTTTTTCTGGCAAAGAACTTGAAAATATGGTCTTTTCAAATCGAATTGATGAACTTTCAGAATTTGGAAAAAAGATCATTTTGTTTTTCAAAAACTCGATAGAAGATTTGAATGGTAATTTTAAAATAAAATATTCAAGTGAGAAAGTCTTTTTCGATAAGGATAATATTTATCTGGTTGGAAGCAAAAGACTGAAAATATATTTTTTGAAAGAAGATGATCTTTATTCAAAAACGATTGATTTCTTTGACTCGATTTTGAGTGTTAAAATATCGAGAAACGGTTCCATAATTTTACTTCTGAGTTCTGGAAGATTAGTCAAGATATTTGGATTTAACGGATATTAAAAAAACAACCGGCATTCGCCGGTTGTTTTCATTGTTCGATGAACTTGAGCTCTTTCTTTACTTCTTTAACAATATAGAACTGGAGTTCATCATTTTCAGCTATATCATCAAAATTCTGAAATTTTATTCCACATTCCTTAGGTGCTTCAACTCTATCTACATCGTTTTTGAAATGTTTAAGAGTCTCTATATAACCCTCAAATATTTCTTCTGAGTTTCTGTATATCCTGACTTTCGAATCTTTTCTGACGTAGCCATCAGTCAGTTGAACACCTGCTACACTTCCAACTCCACCAATTTTAAAAACCTTCTTTATATAACCGCTTCCTATGTGTTCTTCAACTATTTCAGGTTCAAGCATACCTTGCAGAGCTTTTTTGAGGTCATCTATTAGTTCGAAAATTATGTTGTATGTTTTTATCTGAATTCCCTCTTTTTCTGCCTCAGAAACTGCCTTTGAATCAGGTTTTACTCTAAATCCGAGGATAACACCGTCTGAGGCGGATGCAAGAAGCACATCGTTGATATTGACGGCACCTATACCGGCATGTATTATCTGAATATCGATTTCTTCAACTTTTAATTTCAATATCGCGTTTCTAACAGCTTCGAGTGACCCTTGAGATTCCGCCTTAATTATCAAATTTAAGGTTTTAATGTTGCCTTTCTTCATCCTGTCAAAAAGATCTTCCAGGCTGACATGTTTGGCCTTTTGCGACTTATCTATTTCTTCATGTTTTATATTTTCAACTATTTTTCTTGCCTGTTCTATATTTTCAACCGCATAAAGCTTTGAGTGCATATCAGGTACCTCTTCGAATCCCATTACTATCACAGGATCGGAGGGATGGGCCTCTTTTGTTGTCTTACCTCGATCATCAATTAGCGCCCTTACTTTACCATAAGTATTCGTTGTAACTACGTAATCTCCTTGTTTCAGAATACCATCTTTGACAATAACTGTTGCAACAGGACCTCTGAATTTGTCCAATCTTGATTCTATTATTACTCCTCTTGCCCTACCTTTTGGATAAGCCTTGATTTCATTCATTTCGGCTACCAACAAAATCATCTCCAAAAGCTCGTCAATTCCTTTACCTGTTTTTGCAGAAATCGGGACAACGATCGTATCTCCGCCCCAGTCTTCAGGAATAAGGTTTAATTTTGAAACCAGCTGATTTTTAGTGAGTTCTACGTTTGCATTGGGCTTATCGATTTTGTTGATCGCTACTATTATTGGTACATTGGCTAATCTTGCGTGGTTATAGGCTTCCACCGTTTGAGGCATTACACCATCATCTGCTGCTACCACAAGTACAACAATATCGGTTGCCTGCGCTCCACGCGCTCTCATTTCTGTGAACGCTTCGTGGCCGGGCGTATCGATGAAAGTTATTTGTTTTCCATTGTATGTGACTTTGTAAGCCCCTATACTTTGAGTTATTCCACCTTCTTCTTTTTCTGCTACTCTCGTTTTTCTTATTTTATCCAGTAGTGTTGTTTTTCCGTGATCAACATGTCCCATAACAGTTACTATAGGAGCTCTTGAAACAAGTTCGCTTGAATTTTCACTATAGAGCTTTTCGTAATACTGTTCCAGCTCAAAGAACGGATCTTTTCTTTCTTCTGGTTTTTCTGCTTGTGAAAAAACGACTTGCCTTGAATATTTCGATGCAATCTCTTCCATCGCTTTTCTATCAAGGACTTGATTGGGATTAAGAATAACTCCCTTCATGAAGGCATCTTGAATTATTTTGGTCATGGAAACCTTTATCTTTTCAGCGAAGTCCTTCAAACTCATACTTTCTTCTTTTACTTCTATTGCTTTTTCTTCTGGGACATTATGACTGTCTTTTGACTTTTCTTTAGGTTTTGATTCGATTTCAATATCTTCTTCATCTTCTTTTTCTTTTTTGGGTTTACTTTTGGTACCTTTTTTAGGTTTTACAGGCTCATTTTCTTCCTCATACAGTTCTATGAGCAAATTCACAGTAGATTCATCAAGCACAGTCATATGACTTTTGGCATCTATGCCAAGTTCCTCAAGTTCATTTAAAAGTTCTTTACTGCTCATTCCGAATTTTTTGGCCAGTTCATACACTCTCAATTTTCCCACTCGCACCACCTCTTTCAACAACTTTGATTATACCATCTAATATTCCCTGGTCATCTACACCAATAACCGAAAGGTTCGCCATACCCAATTTTTTTGCCAGCGCTTCTTTATCTACATTTTCAAGAATTAAAACATCACAGTTGAATATATCACATCTTTTAAACACATCTCTTTTAACTCTTCTTCCAGAATCTGAAGAGATAATGATTAATTTTCTCCTTTTTATGTATTCCCTGATATTTTCTTTACCATACACCAGTTTTTTCGCTTTGCTTGCAAAACTCAACAACGTTAAAATCTTTTCAGTTAATTCTTGTTCATTTATTCTGAATATCTTCACTGTTTAATCACCTTATCTTTGAGATTATGAAGAAAATTAGAGACAAAACCAGACTCAGAATTATAGAAGTAACTATTGGAATATATATAACAAAGTTCTTTTTTCTTATAACTATATCACCGGGTAATCTTCCAAAGAATGGAATTTTGTCAAAAACCACAAGAAGCAAACCAACCAATAGAATGACACTTCCGAATATTATCAGCATTTTTCCAATGTTCCCAAGCACATTTATCACCTCTGAGCTTATTCAGGGGAACTGGTTCTAAAATAATCAAACGGCAAAACAATCATCGTTCCTTCATCACTTATCGCGGTCACTTTTTCTGTAAAAATGTTTACATTTATAACTTTGCAGGTTTTTCCTTCGTATTCGAAAACTTCATCCTGTTCGGGGATGTTTTCAGTTAACTCATCATAAACGGGTTTTTCATACCTGAGACAGCACAGCAGTCTTCTGCATTGTCCGGATATTTTGACGGGATTGATCAACAATTGCTGTTTCTTTGCGTCTTTCAAAGTGACTGAATCAAAATCCCTTAGAAACACAGAACAACATGTAGGGAGCCCACACAAACCTATGCCACCTAAAAATTTTACTTCATCTCTTACTCCAACCTGTCTAAGTTCTATTCTTGTTTTAAATTCACGTGCCAGATCTTTTACCAGTTCTCTAAAATCCACCCTTCCTTCCGCGCTAAAGTAAAACAATAACCGTGATCTATCGAACATATACTTAGAATACAGAAGCTTCATGGAAAGATTGTAGTGCTTTATGTAATCTTTGCACTTCCAGAAAGCGATTTTAGAATCTTTTAGATTTTCTTCATGGATCTTCAGATCCGCATCAGTTAATTTCCTCACGAGTGGTTTTACTTCATAACCTATGTCATCGATCCTTCTTTCATGGAGTTCGTATTCAACCTTTCCTACATCTAAACCAAATTCGGTCATTGCAAGCACCAGGTCACCTTTTTTGATTTCTTCTTCTATTTCAGAATAATAAATTATCTTTCCAACGGGCAAGAATGATACACCATACACATTTGCAAAAAGTTCCAAATTAACCACCTCTTTTGTTGAGTAAGTATGTTTCAAGTAAAATTCTCAGTAAAAGAAGCCTGGTATCTACAAGGCCATAAGACAACTTTAGATAAGAATCAATCTCTGAAGCGATATTCAAAAGTTTTTCAGAATCTGGCTCTAACGAAAGCATATAACCAAATGAATCTCTATTATAAATCAGATTGGGATTCACTCCTTCATTGATCAGTGATAAGTCTCTGAGACACACAAGGAAGACTCTTAAAAAATTATTAAATAAAACAAATCCATCTTTTCCAGAGAACTCTTCTGATAGTTTTTCGTAAATTTCCAGTACCTCTTTTTCTGAAATTTCTCCTTTGACTAATCTTAAAAATAATTTTTTAAAATAAAGCAAGGTTTTTAACTTTACTTCAGTATTCTCGTTTCCGATTTTTTTGGTTAATTTGAGTTGTTCGTCGTTCAAAAGATCCTTGAGATTTGGAATTTCAAAAATTGACAGATCTATTCTGGATATAAACAGTACCTTCCAGATTTCTTCATTAGAAAAGTTTGATTTTTCCAGTTCGTTGGAGATTTCGGAAATGTCAGGAACTTTCAGTTCGATTTTCAGCAGTCTGCTTCGGATTGTAGGCAAAAGCGAAAACCAATTTCTCATTGTAAAGATTATACCAGCAAATTCTGGTGGTTCCTCAACGATTTTTAAAAGGGCATTCAAGGATTCAACAGTCAATTTTTCAGCTCCATTTATAATAACGTATTTTTCTTTTTTCACAGGATGTATGAAAATGACGTTTTCGATGTTTCTTACAGAATCAATACCTATGGTATCATACCAGTTCCCAACTAACACAACGTCACTTTGATCCAGATAATCTGAACGGTTTTTTAAAAAAAACTTGAGCGACTTTTCTAAAATATAAATATCATCACAAACTAACCCGACTGAAATCGGTAATGATTTTAAAGCACTCGATATCTTCAAACTATTTTCCTGAATAGTCTTTTCAAACAAACTCATCACCCTGCTTTATTACCTGTAAAGATCAACCAGCAGACCATTTATTTCTTCTATTCTTGAAACAAGTTCTATAGTCTTTTTCTCTGAATTGAAAACAAGTTTCGCCAAATCCATCAACTTCTGATCAACAATCTGGGCAACCATGTGAAGGTGTTTATAATCGGGTGTTAAACCTAAGCTTTCGTTTATTTTGTAAAGACCCCTTTCAATGAACTGAAGGAATTTCTTTATGTTTTCTTTGTACTTTCTAAGGTTTCTTTCAGTTGGTGATCTTGCAAATTCATTTCCCGAGTTGATAAGATCATCAAGCATTTCTTCAGCCATTTGCCGTGCTTCTTCTGCTGTTACATCATAAAGTACATCAAGAAAACCCGCAAATCCTGATTTACCAGTATTTGGTATTTTTCTTCTTTTTGATTTGTTAAGCTTCGTTCCTTTAGTTGACTCAGCAGATTCATTTTTGGGAGGTTCTATTCTCAACGTCTCACCTCTCGAACAATTTCTTAAGGTTTTCAGAATAAGGTTGTGTTATAACACCCTTTTCAGTTATTATTGCGGTTATAAGTTCGTTGTCTGTGACATCAAAGGCAGGATTGAAAACTTTAACCCCTTCAGGCGCAATCCTTTTTCCCATTATATGAGTAACTTCTTCATGATTTCTCTCTTCTATTGGGATTTTCGAACCATCAGCTGTTGAAAGGTCTATGGTCGAATAAGGTGCGGCAACGTAAAATGGGATTCCATGTTTTTTTGCAAGAACTGCAAGAGAGTAAGTTCCAATTTTATTTGCAACATCTCCATTCGCTGCTATTCTGTCAGCACCAACTATTATTGCATCTACCCATCCCTGCTTCATAACCCATCCAGCCATGTTGTCACATATGAGTACTGCCTCAATAGAGGATTTTACAAGTTCCCAAGCGGTTAATCTTGCACCCTGAAGATATGGCCGGGTTTCGTCTACAAAAACTTTTACATTTTTCCCTGCTTCCTTCAACGCTCTTATGACTCCAAGAGCTGTACCATATCCACTCGTAGCGAGAGCACCAGCATTACAGTGAGTAAGAAGAGTTACATCTTTCTTATCTTCAAAAAGTTTCAATCCGTTTTTTCCCATCTGTTTGTTCATTTCTAAATCTTCATTTGCTATTTCGAGTGCTTCTTTTTCGAGTATTTTCAAAGTTTCATCAAAATTTTTTTCAATGGCTTCTTCGAATCTTTTTTCCATCCTGTCAAGTGCCCAGAATAGATTAACAGCTGTTGGCCTTGAAGATGCAAGTGTTCTTTTAACTTCTTTCATGTACTCTATAAGTTCGACCTTTGAGTTTTTAGGAGCTTTTGAAAATCCCAGTACATATCCAAAGGCAGCACTTACCCCTATTGCAGGAGCGCCACGTACCACCATATCCTTTATAGCGTGAGCAGTTTCGACATGGTCTCTACATTCAACCCAGATTTCTTCAAGTGGCATTTTTCGCTGATCGATTAGTTTTAATGTATCACCTGTCCATTCTATAGCCATCGATTTGAACAAAGCCTTCACCATCCTTTTTCAATATTACCTAATGAATTTTAACATATTTCACAACAAAAAACTCCCTTATCTAGAAAAAGATAAGGGAGAGGAATATAATCCGCTTTCAATTAATTATGCTGTAGCTTGAAAATAGGTTCCAGTCCTTTTGCTTGCTTTTTTAAATAATCTATTTCTTCTTCTGTTATTTCTTTGAAATTCTCCGCAACTTCCAGGGCAATCCTGAAAAATTTTTCTTCTCCTGGTGGGATTGCCGCCGTTATTGGAAGGGAAAGTGTAAACCTCAACGCAAGTTTTGCGAGTTTATCATCATCTACAGGCTCATACCAGCATTTTTTATATTTACGCTCTTGACCTTCTGGTATCAGAGTCTTTGCCATGGCTTTCAGTGCCAGTATTCCCATATTTTTTTCCTTTGCTTTTTCAACAACTTGAGGACCAAAATTGGCATTGAAGAAATTAACCCAGTTGAAAGGAAATAGAACAGTATCGAAGTCGAAAGCGTCGATAAGTTTAAGAGCAATTTCAACAGAGTGTGCCGAAAAACCTATGTATCTTATATAACCTTTTTCCTTTGCTTTCAAAAATGTTTCCAAAGCCCCGTTGGGGCCCATAGCTTTTTCGAAATCCTCTTCGGTAGTCATCGCATGGAGCTGATAAAGGTCAAAATGATCTGTCTTCAAACGTTTTAAAGATTCATGAAGTTCTCTTTCAGCCCCTTCTTTTGTTCTTTCACCGGTTTTACACGCGAGAAACACTTTTTCTCTTTTTCCTACGAGTGCAGGTCCCAGTTTCTCTTCAGCGTTTCCATAGCTTGGTGCAACATCAAAGTAATTGATCCCTCTATCGATTGCCTCTGCAACCAGCGAATTTGCCTTTGATTGTTCTTCATCCATAACCAGTATCCCACCGAACCCAATTATAGAAAGCTCTTCACCCGTTTTACCTAAAACTCTCTTTGGAATCATTTGTTCACTTCCTTTATAATTTACTTATCTCTTGTTTCCTCTACAATCTCCAGTGTAAGATGATGAAGTTGTTTCCAGCAGATATGTTCCAAGAAATTCATCAGCGGCGGTCATCGTTCCATCGATCGTTATGGTGGCATTTGAAGTGACTATTTCGATGTGTAATGAAGTGTTAGTAGCTTTTCCTGTTACCTGATTGGTAATTTCATTTGCTGCTGTAACGGTAGCGTTCCCCGTTAGGTCGTTTCCGGTTTTCGTTAAATTCAACTCTATAGCCTGATAATCAACAATCGCAGGATCAGTGTCCAAAAGTACATCCCATAAGCCGGCAACGTTCCACAACATAGAAACCAATCCAGTACATGAGCTCAGAATCAAAAGCACCATTGAGAGAATAGAGATAAAAAGTATCTTCTTCATTTTGAATTCCCCCCTTTGAAAGTTTTAATTTTTATAATTATAACATTTTTTGAGCTCATTTCAATATTTTTTTAAAGGAAATGATAGCAGCAACTATAAAAATCGTTGAGAAAACGATAAGGTAAAAAACCGAGAATTTGAGTTTTGAAATATCATAGTTTGCTATGAGTACTTTTCTTAAAGACACTACAACCTGTGTTAGAGGTGAAAATTCGCAGATTTTTCTGACGAACTTTGGCATTATTTCCAACGGAATAAACACACTCGATGTTAATGCTAAAAAGAAAAGGATTCCAAATAGTGTCATCATACTTGCTTCTACATTTTTGAAAACAGTTGATACAAATATCCCAACACCGAGATAAGCGAACATTCCAAGTAACAGAAATACAAGCACCTCTATAAATTTCTCTTCAATGTTTAAACTTGTAATGTACTGTCCCACTATCAGCAGTACTGTTGCTTCAATCAAACCAACGATCATATAAACGAATATTTTCGCAAGTAAAATAGCTGATCGCGAAACTGGAGAGAGAATAATTCCTTCTATTGTTGCTTTTTCTCTTTCACGTGTTATGGAAGTTCCTATTCCCATCATAACAATTAAAAGCACAAGGAGACTTACAACCCCCGGCACCATTAAATCGGGATAGTCAAATTTTTCTTCACTTATTCCTCTAACAACCAGCCCAGGCATTGGATGAGAACTGTACTGGGTGAATTCTTTCATCACATCAGGATTCTTTACAAAAACCGTGTAAGAAAATTCTTGCAGTAATGTTCTCAACACTCTGTAAACGGAAAGGCTTGTTTGAAGATTTTCTACACTCGGTATGTATTCTAAACTTGTGGGTTCCCCATGCAGCACACTATCTGCAAATTTTTTTGGTATGACTATTACGCCATCTACCTTACCTTCAACTAAGAGAGTCTGCATCTGTTCTTGTGAATTTATAGTGTAGAAGCTTTTTCCTTTGAAAAAGGAACTCACAAAGGCTATCAATAATTTCGAGATTGGTGTATAATCTTCATTGAAGAAAGCTACGTTAATATTTTTTAAAATTTTGTCACTCGGAGTTGCATATGTAGAAAACAGGAGAATGAAAATCGGGAGTATCAATATTATAATCAAAATTGCTCTGTTTCGAAATATGTGCTTTAATTCCACTAAAACAGTGGTTCTGAAATCTAATAAAAAATTATTCAGCTCAATACCTCCTTCTTTTTGATAGGCATCAGGTAAATTCTATCATGAACATCTGAAAGATTGGAGTGAAAAGATGAAAGTGTACCTAAAAAGAATAAGCATCTTATTTTTAGTTTCAATTGTTTCAGCTGTCCTTATTTTTCTTCTTGACTCATGTGGTGGGTTGGTACCTCTTCAAATTACTCAACAACCACAGAGTCAGATAAAACTGGAAGGTGATAGCGCCTCTTTTTCAGTTTCTGTAATTGGTGGGATTCCACCTTACAGTTATCAATGGAAAAAAGATGGCGTGAATATATCGGGTGCGAACTCTCAGAGTTATGTCATTTCCAATCTGAACAGTGGCCATACAGGGATTTATTCTGTTGAAGTTACAGATAATTCAACTCCCAGTCAGGTTGTAATAAGCGACAACGCAAATCTGGTTGTTATTTCAAGATTACAAGTTGTTCAACAACCACAGAGCCAGACAAAGAGTACAGGTGAAATGGTTACTTTTACCGTTGAAGCCACAGGAGGAGCTAAACCGTATTTTTATCAATGGTTTAAGGATGATAATCCAATTTCAGGTGCCAATAGTGACACCTATACTATTTCGAATGTTCAAGCAAGTGATGCTGGCTCTTATTACGTCGAAATAACAGAGAGTTCTATATTTCAACAAACAGTCGTCAGTACGGCTGCCATACTTACTGTTTTACAAAATCAACCACCGACAGTTAGTAAAGTATCAGGACCGAACGGAACCATAACTCAATCTTCTGTAACATTCGAATGGACTGGAAACGATGTTGATGGGGTGATAGTTCACTATGAATACAGAAAGGATAATGGAAGTTGGATATCGATATCACAAACTCAATACACATGGTCTGGTTATTCACAGGGGGCACATACTTTCGAAGTCAGGGCACAGGATGATGACGGAGCATATTCAAATGTAATTATTTGGAATTTCGATTATGCTCCTGTTTCGACGGGAAACGTTGATTTGACTGGTCCAGATTACGCAGGAAATTATCTTCTCGCAAGCAATGAGTCAGTTGATGTTTCTATTCATCAATATTCTGGCACTCTGTCGATTCAGTCAACAGCTCAAAAAGTTTATTCACAGCCTGAGGGAATTTACTGGTATGATCCACATCTGCCACTACCAGAAGATCTATCTGTTCAAAAGCTGGTTAAACCATCGATAACGTCAAAAGTTCCGAAAGCCATAGGTGATACAAAAAGCTTTTGGGTTGACGATATGATTAATGGTGGAAGATATCAGATAACAGCCACTTTGCAAGCTATTGGTAGTCGTTGCGAAATCTGGGTGGAAAATCCGACTGAAATAGATCAAACAAAAGCACAACAGCTTGCAGATGAATTTGATAATACGATATATCCCAACGTGACCTCCTATTTCTACACTCCTTCTGATGTGAACGGTGATAATAAAGTTGCAATACTATGCTTTGATATTCAGGACGGTTTCAGCGGTTCCGGCGGATACATAGCAGGTTATTTTTATGCCTATGACCTCTTTAATTATCCTGATTCAAATAAAATGGAGATATTCTATATCGATACTTATCCAACCATGCACTATCCAATAACCGATCCAGTCGATGTAACCAGGGCTTACTCAACGCTCGCACACGAATTTCAACATATGGTCAGCTTTAATAGAAACTGGATTGTAGAGGGAACCAGGGCTGTGGTTACATGGCTTGATGAAGGACTTTCAATGGCAGCAGAACATATCATATATGGTGTTTTAAGCAGCAGAATCGGTTACTTCAACGGTTCTTCGAGTATAGCAAACGGTCATTCTCTTCTGGACTGGGGGGACAATGGAGATGTTCTGGCAAATTATTCACTTTCATATCTTTTCCTCCAGTATGTAAGAACACAAATGGAACAGGGGAATGATATATTCAAGGAAATTCTATTAGATACCTATAACGATTACATAGCAGTGGAAAACGCTATTCACAAATATCTTGATCCAACACTCGATTTTGGGAGGTTCATGACCTATTTCAGGATAGCACTGCTTTTAAAAGAAGATAGCGGATATTTTGGATTCAAAGGAGATACTGATTTTGACAGTGTGAGTCCACCTCTTTACGCTGGAACAGGTACTGATCTCAGAGGTGGGGCAGCTATTTTAAAGTCAATTTCAGGTAGTTTTACTGAACCTGGAGACCAAGGACTTGATATTCAGTATGCTGGAATAACTTATTGATCCCGTTGGAACTTTGAACTTTCAAAACTTGATAAGCGTCATAAATAATGCTATGATATGATTTAGGTCTTTGAGTTTATATATAGTTTGATCGGGGGCGATCTGGCTTCGACGGGGTCGAGGTTTCCTCCGGGAGCGAGCCGAGGGTGCTCACCTCCTCGTGAAAAAGGTGAGGGAAACAATAAGCGTCGAACCAGAAATGGCTCTTGCTGCTTAATAAATAAGCAGCTGCCTCCCTTCTATCTGGCTGGTGTGGAAGGGTAAGGCATCATAGAACCAGCCACCTCCAATAAGGTCGCCACCGCCTTATTGGGGTAAATATGGTGGCACCGTCTGGTGAATCCTGTCCGTGGGAGTCACCAAGACGGTATACAAAACACGGACTACGCTCGTAGCGCCCGGGGGAAACCCTTCCTCGGACGCGGGTTCGATTCCCGCCGCCTCCACCATTGTTTTAATCCTTTATTAGCTTTTTGAGCCCTTTGGGATCTTTTATCACTATTTTTCCATCGCTCAGCTGCTCTATCAATCCTTCTTTTTCAAGCTGGGAAAATGCCCTTGAGAGAGAAGGTCTCGTAACTCCAAATATCTTTGAAAGTTCCTCTTTTGTTGTGGGAAGCTTCAATTGCTTATTTCCATTTGAGATTTGAAATAAATACCTTGCTATCCTTTCTTTTAAATCACTCAAAGAAAATAAATACAGTTTTTCTGAGAGAAACGTGACTCTATCTCCCATGTTTCTCAGTAGATTCAATAAAAATTTCCTGTTCTGCTGGCAAATTTCCAGGACCTTTTCTTTTGAAAAAGACAGAATCTTCACTTTATCTTTCGCAATTATGTCAACTGGATAAAAATTTTTGCTTGAGAACAAAAAGGCGCTTGCCAGAACACTTGGTGATTTTATATTTTCAACCACCATCACTTTTCCTTCTTCATTTTGCATCTGGGCCTGAACTTCACCGGTTAAGAGTATCAACAGTTCGCTGCATTCTTCTCCTTTGAATTTTATTGTCTCGCCAGGTTGGTAAGATAGCATGACACCATTTGAACTTTGGAGTATTTTTTCAAGTTCACCAAGGGTTATGTTCTCAAAAAGATCAAGTCTTGCTAAAGAAGCAACCAATGGATTCATTTTTTCACCTCGATACATTTTGCGTAACATATGTTACGGAACAAACTCACCGTTCAAATTATACTAAAATTGAAAACAATAACAAAGGAGTGAAAAAATGGAAGGTTTTGAAAATAAGGAAAAAATAAAATCCATCGTAAAAAAGGTCCATGAAAATCCCGATACTCTTAACGAAGCAAAGGAAGAATTTAAAAAACTCATAAGAGAACTTACACCACTTCAAGTTGCACAGATAGAACAAGAAATGATAAGAGAAGGCGTACCAGCAGAAACTATTCATTTGATGTGCGACGTTCATCTTGAGATTTTCAAAGAAGCTCTTGCTCAGGAAGAATTGGATGTTCCACACTGGCATCCTATCAGCATACTTGTTGAGGAGCACAAAGATATTCTGAACAGAGTTAAAGAAGTGAAAAATTTCATTGATAAAATAACCGAAACAAAAATCGATAACGAGCAATTGGAAAAACTCTTGGATTTTTTGAATTATCTCAAAAGTGTGAATCTTTATTTTCTTAAAGAGGAAAATGTTCTGTTTCCGTATTTGGAAAAGCACGGTGTAGTGCAACCACCTGCGATAATGTGGAAAGAACATGATCATTTCAGAGAGTTGAGTAAAAAGTTTGAAAACGCTTTAAAACAAAACAACTCCGAATCTATGAAATCTCTCATTCTTACAATCAGTGAATTGATTACCAATCATGTTTTTAAAGAACACAAAATACTGTTTCCAACGGCTCTTAAACTTATAGAAGACGATGAATGGAAAATGATAAGAAAAGAGTTCGATGAAATAGGTTATTTTGCCTATTTTCCAATTCCTTTTGAATTTACCGGCGAAGAAAAAGAAGATATCGTTGGAAATATTTTAAATTTAAGGAGCGGGTACCTTAGTTTAGAACAACTGATAAAAATGCTCAATCATCTACCTGTGGATATAACTTTTGTTGACGAGAATGATTTGGTGAAATATTTCAACGAGAGTAAGGAAAGGATATTTGTAAGAACCAGAGCAGTAATTGGAAGGAAAGTTCAGAATTGCCATCCACCTAAGAGTGTTCATGTGGTTAACAGGATACTCGAAGACTTTAAAAGTGGCGTAAGGGACCACGCAGATTTCTGGTTGAAACTGGGAGATAAATACGTTTACATAATTTACATAGCCGTCAGAGATGAAGATGGTAGATATCTGGGTGCTCTTGAGGTAACTCAGGATATTTTGAAGTTTAAGAATTTAGAAGGCGAAAAAAGAATATACGATAATCTGTAATTATAAGGAGGGATATTTATGAGTATGTTTTGTTTTCAATGTTCAGAAACTTTGAATGGACGAGGCTGTACAGTTCAAGGAGTTTGCGGAAAAGATGAAAAAACAGCGAAACTACAGGATCTTCTTGTATGGGTTCTGAAAGGATTGTCCTACTGGGCTGTGAAGGCAAGAAAATACGGTATCGAAGATCCAGAAGTCAACCTGTTCGTTGCGGAAGGATTGTTCACAACTGTCACCAACGTCAATTTCGATCCTGAAAGTGTTGCTGAGAAAATAGAAAAAGCCCTGAATCTTAGAAAAGAATTAGAGAAAAGATTTAAAGCCGCTTATTATGAAAAAGAAAAAAGAGAATTTGATGAAAAGGCTCCTGAAGCCGCTACCTGGTATGTTCCAAAAAACCTCGAACTTTGGGAATCAAAGGGTGCAGAAGTAGGTGTATTGTCAACTGAAAATGAAGATATAAGATCGTTGAGGGAACTTTTAACGTATGGATTAAAAGGTATAGCGGCATACACGGATCATGCTTACATATTGCAGAAATTCAACGACAAAATTCTTCATTTTCTTCAGGACGGCTTGGTAGCAACTCTCGATGATAATCTCAAAGCCGAAGACTATGTTGGATTAGTAATGGAAGCAGGAAAATATGCAGTTGAAGCTATGAAGCTACTCGATGAAGCCAACACTTCAAGATATGGAAATCCAGAAATCACAGAAGTTTACACCGGAACACTCAAAGGCCCTGCAATACTGGTTAGTGGACATGATCTGCTGGATCTCGAAGAAATCTTGATTCAGACTGAGGGAAAAGGTATAAACGTCTACACACATGGAGAAATGTTACCAGCGAATGCATATCCGGGTTTAAAAAAATATAAACATCTTGTAGGTAATTACGGCACTTCCTGGTTTAGACAACAGAAAGAATTCGACGAATTCAACGGTGCGATAGTTATGACTACCAACTGTATACAGAAACCTCTCGAAAGTTACAAAGATAGAATATTCACAACAGGGCTCGTTGGATGGCCCGGAGTAAAACACATTCCCAATAGAACAGACGGAAAACCAAAAGATTTCACACCTGTCATTGAAAAGGCGCTGGAACTTGGCGGTCTCGAAGAAAAACCTGGCAAGAAAATAGTCATCGGATTCGGTAGAAATCAGCTCGCCCAACTTGCTGATACCGTTGTTGAAGCTGTAAAAGCGGGGAAAATCAAACGTTTTGTCGTTATGGCTGGCTGTGATGGAAGAATAAAAGAAAGAGAGTATTATACAGAACTGGCAAAAAGGCTTCCGAAAGACCACGTGATATTGACAGCGGGTTGTGCAAAGTACAGGTACAACATGCTTGATCTTGGTGATATCGATGGAATTCCAAGAGTTATAGATGCAGGACAGTGTAATGATTCATACACCCTCGCGGTTACAGCGCTGAAATTAAAAGAAGTTCTTGGACTCGATGATATAAACGATCTGCCAATATCGTACGATATCGCCTGGTATGAACAGAAAGCAGTTGCAGTGTTGCTCGCATTGCTGTATCTGGGAGTTAAACATATAAGACTTGGTCCTGTTCTTCCCGCGTTTGTATCACCGAACGTTCTTAAAGTGCTCGTTGAAAACTTCGATATAAAACCCATAAAAAGTGTTGAAGAGGATTTAGAGGCTATAGTGCAGGGAAAATGAATTATTTGTTTTCCTTGAACGATACAACGTTGATGTGATAAAATCAGGAGTGTACATACAAATTCCTGGAGGTGTTGGAAGTGGCAAAAATTACAATTGATAAGGATGCATGCATCGGTTGTGGGGTTTGTGAAAATCTTTGCCCGGATGTTTTTAAACTTGGCGACGATATGAAGGCCGAAGCACTGGTTCCTGAGTCAGATCTTCCATGTGTTCAGGATGCAGCTGATTCCTGTCCTACAAACGCAATTCAGCTTGGATAATCAAAGAAAAGTATATCTGGGGGCTTTTAGCCCCCATTTTTGATATTTTAAGGAGGAAACTATGCTCAAAGTTGTAGATACACATGCCCATATACACATGCCACAGTTTGAAGGAGATAGGGATTTGATCATACAGAACCTTGAAAAAGATGATATAGAGTTCATTGTGGAAGTTGGTGTTGATTTAGAAAGCAGCAAGAAAGCAGTAAGATTGTCATACGATAATCACGGAATATTTTCTGCGGTTGGGATTCATCCTCATGATGTAAAGGGAATAGAAGAAGATACTCTTGAAGAAATTGAAAATCTTGCCGGATTCAGTAAGGTTGTTGCAATAGGAGAAGTGGGGCTCGACTATTATCGAAATTTATCTCCCAAAGAATTGCAGGTGAAATATTTTATAGAACAGATTGAACTTGCAAAAAGACTTGATAAACCGCTGATAGTTCATATAAGAAACGCTTACGATAAAGCGTTAAAAATCCTGAAAGAACATGCCAGAGAAATGAAGGTGGTTATTCACAGTTTTTCAGGAAGTTTGGAAGATGTTAAAACAGCTCTTTCGCTTGGGTTTTATATTGGAATAAGTGGGCCCGTAACTTTCAAAAACGCTAATACTCTTCGAGAAAATGTGAAAATTATTCCATTGAATCGCATACTTTCAGAGACAGATTGCCCTTACCTAACACCGGAGCCTTTTCGCGGCAAAAGAAACGAGCCAAAGTATGTAAAATACGTCGTCGAAAAGATAGCTCAGATAAAAGAAAAAAACGTAGAGCTGGTGGCTGATCAGCTTCTTGAAAATGCAAAAGAGTTTTTCAATATAAGGTGAAATAGTTTGAGGAGGAGAAAAAATGAAGATCGACAATTACAGAAATGTAGAACCACAGAAGCTCATGGATGGAAAAATCCTGAAAAGAGTATTGATAGGTCCAAGGGACAATGCACCAACTTTCGTGATGCGAGTTTTCCCGCTTGAACCCGGTGCAAATACCCCGTATCATACACATCCATGGGAACATGAAGTCTTTGTACTCGAAGGGAAGTTGAAAGTTAAAGCAAAAAATAGAGAGTACGAAGTGGAAAAAGAAAGCTTCGTTTTTGTTGAACCTAACGAAGAACACCAGTTTGTAAATATCGGAGACATACCTGCATCTTTCATTTGTGTGATACCGAATAGTGGTGGAGAGTAAGACAGTAAAAAAATAAAAGCCGGTGGAAAAACCACCGGCTTTTTTATTATCAATAAGTCTGTACAGGAATAGTAAATAGCTGACCAAATAATGACCACCAAAGATTGATTCCCAAAGTGCCTCCAGTATCATCAATTATCGCAAAAGTGGCGTCCTTGTCGAGTTGACCGAATATTGGAATTTGATAACCGTTGATGGTTGCCGTACCATCTATGGTTACAGTCGCACCGGTAGAATCTCTTGTGATTGCAAGATAACAGTAACCTGCTACATCGGAGAAATCATATGAATTGTTTCCTGTGAATGACAAAGTGTAATAGTTAAATTGCGAACCTGTAGATAATTCGTAGAGAGCATCGTTGAACAATACAGTAGCATTGATGGTTGGAGATGAAACAAGATCAACTAAGAAAGTGGATTCAAAGTAGAATGTTTCAGTAGAGTCTGTAGAGAGATTTATGGTTCTTGTATACTGTCTTTCTTCTTCCTGTCTGTAAACATAACTTATTCCAGCATAACCATCATAGTAAGAACCATCAAATGAATCAGGTCCGCCGACTATGATATCGTATTCACCTGTATCAACCGCTGGAAAGTGTGCTACACCAGAAAGGTCTGTCTTGGCATAATAATTGCCGCCATCACCGGCTTTTCTATGAAGCGCCACAAAAACCGCCTGCAATGGATTACCCCAACTATCTACTGCGACGACATCCAAACTTGCTCCGGTGTTAGCAACACCTGCTGGAGAAAGACTTAGGGCAGATTTAGCGTTTATCAAGCCATAGCCAGAGCTGTGATCGTAACCAGGGTCGTCTATATCCAGCGCAGTTTGTTCTAAAATTTTTCTAACTTCCCACTGATTAGCATCTGGATACCTTTCTTTTATGAGTGCTGCAAGAGCTGATACGTGTGGACAGGCCATAGATGTCCCCTGATAAAAAGCGTAGGGATTTTCACCATCAAAGAATTCTTCTGTGTCCCAGAGTGGAACAGTTGATAATATTGCAACGCCTGGTGCTCCAACACTTACATAATCCCCTCTATTTGAGAAGAAAGTGGTTCTGTAATTTCCACCATTGTACTCTACCGCTGCAACACCTATGATTCCTGGATAGCCAACGGGAGCCTGAACGTGCTGATCTGTATGATCGTTCCCAGCTGAGAACACCACTATAGCTCCATGATCTATCGCATAATCGTAAGCATCTTTCAAAACGTAGCTGTAACCCCAGCCACCCCAGGAATTTGAAAGAACATCGGCACCGTTATCAACTGCCCAGATAACACCATCTGCTACATAATCGTCTCCTACATAACTACCACCATTATCGAAAATGACTATCGGCATTATCTTGGCGTTGTATGCAAGACCCATGACTCCGTTTCCATCTCTTTTTGCGGCAATTGTTCCTGCAACATGAGTGCCATGTGCTCCACCAAAACTCGAATCAGATGTTGCTGGAAGGGTTTCACCAGTTGAAGGTCGATATCCTTCAACCAGTTGTCCCTGTAAATCTGGATGTGTTCCATCTACTCCAGTATCAACAACAGCGACCACAACTCCACTTCCAGTTGCAGTTGTCCACGCAAGCTCAGCGTTAACAGCTTTTAATCCCCAGAGATATTTCCAGTATTCTTCTGAGATTTGTTTTTCACTTGGCAAGGTTGTTATTGATTTTATTATGCTGTCATCAACCGGTTGAGGTGGCTCTATCTGTCTTATGTAGCTTGGCTCAATGTATCTTATACCTTCTAATTTTGTCTTTCTTAGAATATTGAGTGCATCTTCAACTTTTCCATCGAATTTGAAAGATAAGGCTTTTATCTTTTCTAAATCTTTCAACACGGTTCCGTCGAACATCTGTACTATTTCAAGTGCTGCATCTTTATCTTCATAACCGATCACAAGCCTTCCCTCTATATAATCCACATCTTCCGTTGTTCCAAAACCTATAACAGGTTTATCACTTTCTTTTCCGTTGTTTACGTCAACCGGAAGGTTCATCTGACACGAAATCACAAAGAAAGCAAACAACGAAAGAACCAAGATGAATAATTTTATCTTTTTTGTCATCTTTCTCCCCCCTTTCAATTAGAACCCGTTATGAAGGTGTTGTAAAAGTCTGGTTCAAGTCCAAATGGATCATCATCTTTTCCAAGATCTATCGCTATCGATTTGGCAACAGAATTATCATTCGGATCTGTAACCTGTGCAACGGCATATTCAACACCCCAACAATAGGTCTTGTTGCCTTGAAGTTGTGGGTACGGATATAACGTTCCCAAAGCCCAATAATACCAAATGTGATCCGAAAAGTCCACACTCACCTGCGTTGCATCTTCTCCACCAAAATTAAGTAAGTAAAGATTGCCACCTACATTTACAACCGGCGCAAGAATCTGCCAATTTTCATTTTGAGTGTAATCATACATCCACAAATCATACCAGTATTCGGGTGTACCTTCGGGACTTGTGAGTTCGTTGGTCACTTTCCAGCTGAAGGTAGGAGCTCTTGAAACATTGGTTGCGTTGTTTGCGGGTGTTAACAATTCTACATTGAACATGTCCAGAGGCACAACATCACCGAGATATGTTGCAGTTCCCTCGTATCCAGGATAAACAGCGCTGACCTTGTAGTAAGTTCTTTTACCTACATCAAGCTGTGCTGAACCATCTTTAAAGGTTGAGTAGGAAGAAGGAACCACACCAATTTTTTCATAATTGATACCATCGAAGGACCTGTATATCGCGTATCCTTCAGGTTCATCTGTCGTATCTGAAGAACTCGAATCTTCCCAAGGTGTCCAAGATACTTCTATCCAGAGGTTTCCTTCAAAATCTATGGCTTTTGTAATAGGCTCTTCGCTGTAAAATCCAATAGCAGCTCTTCTCGTATAAGCAGTTATCTGGCCATCTTCAACTATGTAGGCTTGAACTGGTGAGGAAATTTTACTTACATTCGCATAGAATACGTAATCCACTCTATCGTCGTTGTGATCGTATATCACCACATGGATTTCAGTTAGACCGTTCAGACCGTCTAAAGAAAGCGTTCCTGAAGCACTTGTTGTGGATTCAAAAATTGATCTTGGATTTGTTAAAAAGCCACTTCCAGGTGTTCCACCGGCTTTTACATAGATATACTTAACTCCAAACTCCGCTGTAGAATCATCTACGTTTACTTCAAAGTATGGATCCTCTGATAAATTGGAAAAATCTACAGGTGTTGTTTTTGTTTCATCGGTATAGAAGTTTATTTCTGCTTGAAGTATATCGTCCGATGATGGTGTTCCTACAGTTGCTTTTCTCAGCTGGATTTCGTATTCGTTATCTTTCAGGCTTGTTAAACCAAGTCCAACGACTTTACTCAATGCATAACCGTCTTTTTTTACAATCAACGTGAAAGTAGACGGGTCAGTTGAAAGAAGCAGCTTTTTTTCAAAATAGCCGTTTTCATCGGTCATACCACTTGCTCTCAATGCTCCACGAGGATTGTAAAGTTCCACTGATGCGTTGGAAACAGCTTTTCCAGCATTATACTCAACTACGTAGAGTTTCAAAGTACCTCGTGGCATTAATATTGCTATACAGCCGGAAAGGAAAATCAAAACCACCAATGAAGTTAAGAAAAGAAGAAGTAGTTTTGGTTTCACTTACCATACACCCCCTTGATATATTAATGATGATTTTCGCGATGGTTTAACTCAATCTGGTATAATAAAAAACTTTAAGCTAAAATAAATTTTAGTGCAAACTTATATAATAATATCACATAAAAAAGGGGGAAATAAAGTGAAAAATTTGAAAATCTGGACCATGGGTGAGATTCTCGTAGAAATAATGAGGCCGAAACCTGGAATTCCTTTTGAAAAAACTGACCAATTCCTTGGTCCTTTTCCAAGCGGTGCACCTGCAATATTTATAGATACCGCTGCAAGGCTGGATCACGAAGCAGGAATAATAGGTGGAGTAGGAAAAGATGGATTTGGGAAAAATGTTTTGAACAGATTGATAAAAGATGGAGTTAACTGTAACTATGTAAAAATGATTGAAGGAAAATCAACGGCGGTCGCTTTTGTGAGCTATTTTAAAGATGGTTCAAGAGAGTTCATATATCATGTTGATGGAACTCCTGCTACTGAGGCACACGACCTCTCTAAAATAAACGTCGAAGTAGACTGTTTTCATATTATGGGTTGTTCTCTCATGTTCAACAAAAATTTTGCAGAAAATATAATTCTGATGATGAAAAAGTTCTATGATAATGGAGCAAAGGTGAGTTTTGATCCTAACATAAGGAAAGAATTGTTGAGTGGCAAAAACGTAAGGGAGTTGATAGAACCTGTATTGAACGTTACATCGATATTTTTACCGGGTATCGACGAATTGAGATTGATAACAGGTATAGAAAACGAGCAAAAAGCAGTTGAATATACTTTTGGAAAATATCAAAAAATGGAATTTGTAGTTTTGAAAAAAGGAAGGAAAGGAGCAACTGTTTTCACAAAGAATGAAAAGATTGACATACCAGCATATGCAATCAAAGAGGTGGATCCAACCGGTGCTGGAGATTGCTTTGATGCAGCGTTTGTCTGTGGAATACTTGAAGGAAGAACACCACTTGAAGCAGGGAAAATGGCTGCAATAGCTGGTGCGATGAACGCAGCGGCTTTTGGACCCATGGAAGGTAAAATAAGCAGAGAAGAAGTTGAGAAACGCTTGAATCAATTTTGAGATTTCAAAAATTTTTCAACTTCCTCGTAAGTTGGAATCGAAGGCTGAGCTCCTTTTCTCGTTACTGATATTGCAGCTGCCGCATTGGCAAATTCCAGGGCCTTTTTGAGATTCATATTTTTCTGTAGAGCAACGGCAAAGGAACCGTTGAAAACATCGCCGGCAGCTGTTGTGTCTTTTACCTTAACTCTGAGTGCGTTAATTGTGAATTTCTCATGGTCAGACTTGAAGATTACTCCTTTTTCTCCCATTTTTACTATAAGATTTTTCAGCCCGAACTTTTTCAAAATTTCAAAAGCTTCATCGATGCTGTTCACATTTTTTCTCGAGCTTTTTAATAATTCTGATATTTCTGTTTCATTCGGTGTGAGAAAATCAACGAATTTCATTATCCTCAGATCTATACCTCTTGCAGGTGCGGGATCAAAAATCACGGTTTTATTCTTTTCTTTGAATCGTTTGGCAACCTCATACGTGGTTTCAAAGGGTATCTCGTTTTGAAGCAGAACAAAATCATTCTTTAGAAGGCTTTCAAGATTCTCATCTATTGACTCTTTTGTTAACATGCCATTTGTACCTTCGACGATAATTATTCTGTTCTCGCCTTCTTTTGTCAATTCAATGAAAGCCCTACCAGTTTGTCCGTTTACAACTTTGAATCCACTTATGTTGAGTTTCATAAAGTAGTCTTTATAAAAATCTCCGTATTCGTCGTTTCCAATGTAACTCAAGAAATAACAACTTCCAAGTAATTTTGCAACAGTAACAGCTTGATTCGCACCTTTTCCACCAGGGAAAAGTTCAAGTTTCTCTGCTTTTTGTGTTTCACCAGGCTTTGTAAAATGTTCCACAGTCATAACTATATCCATGTTTGTGCTTCCTACAACTGCGATCATTTTTATCCCCTCCAATCTTTGCTTTAAATCTTTGAACAGAGCCTGTCTATCAAGAACTTTATGAACTCTTCACTATCAACGCTGCATGCTACTTTAATGTTTGAACTTTCATCAGGTATCACGATGGTTTGTCCCACTGTGTATTTGCCCTGTGTTTCAACGATAACCTTGCAATTCGTAGTTTCTAAGAATTCAGGTTTTATACAGTAAGATAACGCAAGTGGGTCGTGCATACAACTTGAATCGGATTTTAAGAATCTCCACCATATTTCTATCAATCTTACTAAAGTATCGGTCAATTCTGTTCCTACATCTTTAATTCTTTGAAGATGAGAACGATCTATTGGAACTTTTAACGTTACATCCAGGCCAACCATGGTTATCGGTATACCAGAATCAAAAACAACGCTCGCAGCTTCTGGATCACATTTTATGTTATGTTCTATGTACGGCAATTCTGGCGCGTTGTCAAATATTCTTGCAACACCTCCCATCATGATTATTTCCATCACATTTTCTATTATTTTAGGTTCTTTTATTATAGCAGCAGCTATGTTTGTGAGAGGACCAATTGTCACAAGGGTTATTTCTTTTGGATTTTCCAAGATTTTTTCAATTAGAAAATCAACAGCGTGTTTATCTACAGGTTTTAAATCTCTTTTAGCTTCGTCTGTCAATATTCCTTTACCTTCATGCCCAGGCCACCAGACTTCTCTTTCTCTGAGCAATGGTTTTTCTATTCCTGCTACTACTGGGACATCATCAATACCCATCAGTTTCAAAAGTTTCAAAACTATTTGGGCTCTCAAAAGTGTGTTTCCATATACCGTTGTTATTCCTTCAACTTTCAATTCTGGTGATTTTAAAGCCAAAGTTATCGCAACTGCATCATCGACATCGGTACCTACGTCTGTGTCTATAATGACTTTTTTCATTTTGCAATTCCCCCTTATCGGAGATATTCCAGCATTTTATAAACACAATTTTATAATTCTTCTGGCTAAATCAGATATTTTTACTTTTTGGAATCCCGGAACCAGAGATTCAAGAGTATCGTTCAGTGGTTCAATCCACTTCTTTGGTAATTTATTCGCCCCGAATATTATCCCCATTATTGAACCAACTGTCGCACCGTTACAATCCGTATCTAAACCACTTTCCACAGCTATACATATGCTCTTTCCGAAGTCACCTTCTCCATAGAGTAATCCGAGAGCAACAAAACAGGCGTTGTTGATTGTATGAACCGTATGGTAATTCCCATATTTCTCCATTACTTTTTCCCATGCATTTTCCCAGTTTGGTTCTTTTTCATGAAGCTCAAGCACATATCTTATTGCTTCGCATAACCTGGATCTTCTTGGAATATAATTGAGACTTTTCTCTATCAATTCTTTTGGTTCTGTGCATATGAATGCATTCGCTAATATGGCAGCTATGAACATTTCACCGTATATTCCGTTTTTTACATGAGACAGCTTTGCATCGTTGTATGCCATCTTTACGGCTTTTTTCGGATCAGCAGGAGATACCCAACCAAAAATATCAGCCCTTATTTGTGCACCAATCCATTCTCTATACGGATTCATATGGGTCGCTATCTCTGGTGGTTTGAATCCCATTACAAGGTTTCTGTAAGCGGCCCTTTCAGCTGTGTATACCAATCCAAAAGGTAGATTTTCAAGCCAGATATGTCCAACGTTCTCTGGAGTAAAGTCAAAACCGTATTTTTCTAAAACTTTCAGATTTATTATTGGATAATCAAGATCATCATCTCTTATAGCTCTGTTCAAATTACCTCTGAGAGTTTCTTTGAAATATATTTTGAATTCATCCGTTTCATCTTCAATTTTCGGGAAATAATATTCTAATTGACTTTCACCCGCTTTTTTCAGATATCTGAGGATCTTTTCACGTGTCCATCCTTCAACTGGTTTTCCAAGCATACAACCTGCTGCTCTACCAAGCAACGCACCGTAAATTTTGTCAAAGAGTTCTTCCTTTGAAAACTCTGGTTTTTCATAATTTTCAAATGAGGATTCAGCCATTATATCTTCCCAATCTGAAGGTTCGTGATAGATGAAATTTTCTTTTTTATGAGCAGATTTGAAGATTTCATAAAAGAAATACCTTGCATCGTTAATGTCAAAATGTCTATTCATTATCAAATACCAGTTAAATGTATTCTCAATTTCAGAAACATCATATCCTTCTTCAGTAAGTTGTTTAATTTCATCTTTTACAAGTGTTCTCGGATTTTCGAATAACATCGAAATCCCTCCTTGAATTTGGAAGTATCATATCCTTGATTGAATAAGCTTCAAAGATTCTTTTCAAGTGATTTCTAAACCGTCAGTTTATTTATTATATAATTATAGCAATTAGGTTCACAGCATAAAAAGGTGGTCAAAATTATATGTTCGTACTTCAGAAAATCCTGAGTTCTTGGGTAATGCCGAATGGATTATTGATTATATTTCTTTTGGCCCTTGGTTTTATAGTGATTAAAAAACAAAAGTTCCTGAGTGTGGTCATTTTTTTGATCACATTCATCACATATTTGATTAATACAGGTATTGGAACATACATTTTTGTCAAACCTCTCGAAAATGCTTATGAAGAGATTGAATTAAATGCATCAAATTTTGATGCAGTTGTAGTTCTTGGAGGCGGAATTGTTTTTGGACCACAAAGGATTTATTTGAATCCCCATGCACTTCAGCGTGCATACACAGGTGCCTGGCTGGCCAAAGAATTGAATATTCCGGTGATTGTGACTGGTGGTGAAAGCCCTGGAAGAAAAGAAATATCTGAAGCTGTCGTTATGAAGGAAGTCATCGAGAATACTGGTATAGAAAGTGGTAAGATAATATTAGATACAAATGCCAGAAATACTTGCGAAAATGCTTTGTACACCTATGAAATTTGTAAGAAAAATGGATTTAAAAATATTTTGGTTGTTACCTCTGCTGTTCATATGAAAAGGGCGATGAAATGCTTTGAAAGATTCGATATACAGGTTACACCCTATCCTACGGACTATAAATACGATTATTCAAAACTAAGCTGGGTGGATTTCATGCCAAATCCACAGGCGCTGGATGCGAATTTATCAGCTTTTCATGAGTTGATAGGGATCATATGGTACAGTCTAAGATACAGATGATGAATTTTTGAAAAGAAAGGTGATAGAAGTGAATTTGATCGATCTGGCCAGAAAAAGAAAAACAGTTAGAAAATTTAAAGATTCAGTGGTTCCACCACTTGAAGATATCCTATATTCAATAGAAGTTGCTAAAGAAGCTCCATCAGGTATGAACGCACAGCCGTGGTTGTTCTATGTTGTGAAATCATCAAAACTTAAGGAAAAGATAAGGAATGAATGTGAAAAAGCGGAAAAGATTTTCTACGAAAAATCAAGAGGTAGATTGAAAGATTGGCTTGATGCACATGAATTTTCCTGGAAAAAAGATTTTTTAACTCAGGCACCTTACCTTATCCTGGTGTTTTCTAACAAGAAATTCCCATTTTCCAGGGAGTCTGTCTGGCTTTCCATAGGATATCTCTTACTTGCTCTTGAAGAAAAAGGACTTGCGACTGTACCTTACACTCCACCGAATTTTCGTGAAATAGAGCTTATCTTAGATGTGCCGGTGGAATATAAGTTAGAAGTAATATTACCTGTTGGTTATTCTGATGATCCAAAATCGAAATATGAAAGGAAAAAATTGGAGGAGATAGTGATATTCTGTGAGGAAGAAAAATAAAAGCAAAAAGAATCTAATAATAGCTGTTTCGATACTTTCAACAATCTTTGTGGGATTCGTTTTGTTTTTTTCGATCGATAGATCGAATACATTGAGCTTGGAGTTTCCAAAAGGAAGATTGAAAATTGTGCAGAATAGCAAATCTATGGAAATAGAAATAGAAATCGCGGATAAAGAAGAACTCTGGCAACAGGGGTTGATGTTCAGAAAGAGTATCCCCTGGAAATATGGGATGCTTTTTGTTTTTCCAGAGAATGCGACTTCAGGTTTCTGGATGAAGAATACCTTGATACCTCTTGATATAGCATTTATAAATTCGAACGGTGAGATAATAAATATACAGAGGATGGAGCCTTGCAAAGCAGAGGTTTGCAGAATCTACAAAAGTCCTATTCCTTATAGATTTGCGCTTGAAGTAAAAGCTGGCTTTTTTGAAAAATTCGGTTTCAGTGAAGGTGCAAAAATAGAGTTTTCAATCGAACAGTGATTATTTGTTGACTTTAAAAAATATTTTTCCGATGAGAAATAGAAGTAATGTTAAGCTCACAAACGAACTTGTTAGCATAGTAACCCACATAATAGTTGCAAGGTATGAATGAATCATCAATGGAGATAAAAACATAGCAGTTAGGCCTATAGCAAGCCCCAGCGCATTTGCCAGAATTGGTCTCGAAACACTTTCAAATGTTTTCCGCAAAGCGTTCGTTTTGTCAGTTTTATGATAGTATTTGAAAAGTTCAACAAAATGTATCGAATAATCTATACCAACTCCAATTATAATGCTTGCAATAGTTACTGTAACAATATTCAAATCGATACCGGAATACCCCATGAATCCAAAAAGTGCTATCAGAGTTATCAGTATTGGAATAATCGACAAAAAAGGTGTTATGAAATTTTTCTGTGATATCAACAGCAGTATGAACACAAAGAGTAATGCAAGCGCTACGGACTTCATTTGTTGAGAGATTATTGAATTATTCATTTCTTCTATCACAAATGGAATTCCGGCAAGTTGTATTTTGCTCGCTGGTAATCTGTTTTTATTCATGCTGATAATTTGTCCCAGATCGTCTAAGGTTCTATTATCTAAATCTCTCAAAAATATCATACTTCTACCATTTTTTCCACTGCGATCTACAAAATTGTTTATCTGTTCAGATGGAAGAAGTCTTTTTATCAATAAAACTCTTGGAAGTATTTGGGGATACTCTTTCTGACCGTACAAACGTTCGTTTATCAGTGATATGATGTCGTAAATTGATACTACCTTTTGAACTCCTTCTATATTTTTAATTTGATCTTGAAGTTCTATGATACTGCTGGCAAATTCGGGCTTTAGAACGTTACTATCACTGTAAACTAAAAAAACTGGTAAGGCACTTTCGAAAACTTCTTGGATTTTTTCAACATTTTTCCTGACTCTGGTGTAACTTTTGTACAATCCCAGTACATTGAAATTTGCTTTTAAACTGAATAAACCAGGCAAAAAGGCAATTGCTATAAAAATTGAAGCAAACAGGGCTTTTTTTTTCTGAGAAATTTTCGAAGAATGTTGCTATGTTAAGAGCAGGACGTTTTATTTTAAATTCTTTGCTTTCTACGAGAATCACAGGAAGAACAAACCAGGTTG
This sequence comes from Thermotogaceae bacterium, assembly GCA_029981435.1. Taxonomy (GTDB): domain Bacteria; phylum Thermotogota; class Thermotogae; order B21-G9; family HyVt-16; genus HyVt-16. Next base: position 100,310 of record JARRBB010000001.1, read on the forward strand.
CAACTGCTGCAAGGCCTATACCTACGCTTGCAAAAATTCCCATCTGAACCATGGAATTGGAATTTATGGTTGCAAGAGATAAAAATCCAGCCATGGTAGTCAGCGTTGTCATTATCATTGCTCTTCCTACACTTTCAAGGGTTATAGACAATGATTCGACGTTAGATAAACCATTCTGTCTGTTCTCTAAAAAGTGAGAGACAAAATGCAATCCATCCGCACTTCCCATCACTATGGTGAATATTGGTACTAACACAGTTACAATAGATAATTCTCTTCCTGTCCAGCCAAGCATTCCCATTGTCCAAAGTGCGGCTATTCCCGCAGGCATCACAGAGAAAAAAGTGGCTTTAAGATTCCCTATCTGCCATCTGAAGATATTGAGAATAAGTATGAGGGCAATGGGAGGCAAAGTGAACACTATCAAGAGTATGTAATCAAATATTTTCGCCTCAAGATAACTGTTGCCAGATACGTAGAACTTGTAATCCTTTAGCTTTTTTTCTAAACTTTTCATAAGGCTTCTGACATTAATTTTGTTATCCGGGATTATCATGTACATAGCATAGTATTTTCCATCTTTTGCTTTTATGTTGACACTTTCTTTCATGTCCTCTATAAAGTCAACAACTTTATCCAAATCTTTCGAAGAAATCTTTCTCATATCAAGCAGGTTGAAACCGATTGGAAGTTTTTCTGGTAAAGGAGGAATTACACTCTTGACACCATCTATAGATTTAATCAAATCCTGAATTTCATAAATTCTCTTTAGGTTTTTTAGGTTCAGCAGTTCATCATCAAATTCTATCATCAACATTAACTGTTCACCTGACTGAAAGGTCTGATTCATTTCATCATAGATTTTTTTAGCTGCTGAATCCTTTGGCATGAAGACATTGAAATCCGCACTTATGTGTATTCTTACGACCCCTAAAAGAGCAAAGATGTTTGCAATGATTATTATCAAAAAAAATTTCTTTCTGTTTCTCTTGACAAAATTTGAATATCTGGCATAGATGTTCAAGAAGGTTTCCTCCTTCGTTTTTCAATTACTGTAACCAAGACCTGTCATTTTTTTCAGATTAAGTTTTTTTAAAATTTCTTCTTTATCGACACCGGAATCTTCAGCAAGAAATTCAAGAGCTTTTGAAAGATTCCAGTTTGCCTTTTTAATCGCCGCTGATACTTTATCATATCCAAATAAACTTATCAATGGGGTCAGATTCGCCAGAGAGTTTTTGAGATTCTCTTCGCATCTCTCGGTATTTGCCTCTACTTTATCGATATATTTTGAAAGAGCTGTACACGCACTTATAAGCAAATTAAAGGATTTAAGTGTAGTGTGAACTATCAGGGGTACAAACTGGTTCAACTCGAGGTTTCCAAGTGAACAAGCATGATTTATAACAACATCATTCCCAAATATAATATGGCAGATTTGCAGAGAGTATTCCGGTACAACAGGATTTATCTTTCCAGGCATTATAGAACTTCCAGCCTGTACTGCTGGCAGTTTTATTTCACCAATCGCAGTATTAGGACCGCTTCCCAACAACCTGAGATCGTTCGATATTTTGTAGATATTGACTGCAAGGGATTTCAAAAGTCCGTGAATTTCTGCGAACACATCAAGATTTTGGGTCGTATCGATCAAATTTTCAGCTTTTGCTATTTTTACTTTTGAAACTTCCCTGAGCTTATCCACTATTTTTAAAATGTATTCTTTTGGTGCACCAACTCCTGTTCCTATCGCTGTGCCACCGATATTTACACTTCGTATTCTTTCTTCAACTTTATATAATCTCCATCTATCTCTCGCAAGTGCATCCGCAAACGCACCAAATTCTTGTCCGAGCATTATTGGAGGACCATCCATGAGCTGAGTCCTTCCAGGCTTTCTTATCTCGTAGAATTCTTTCTCTTTCCTTTGAACAGCGTCTTGTAGTTCTATAACACTATCTACAAGTTCTCTTAACCTCACTATAACGGCTATTTTTCCAGCGGTTGGAAAGGTGTCGTTTGTTGATTGATGCAGATTGACATGATCAATCGGATCAACAAGATACTCACCTTTTTTTCCGCCCAATATCTCTGTAGCACGGTTGGCTATGACCTCGTTGATGTTCATGTTTATGGAAGTACCAGCACCGCCAACCAGCGGATCAACAACCACGTGCTTTGAAAGCTTTTTCCATTCATCGCATGCCTGAACTATAGCATTTGTTCTTTCATCATCGAGATATCCCAGTTCATTATTCAGAATGGCACAGGCTTTTTTTACCATGAAATAAGCCCAGATGAATTTTTCATCGAACTTTTCAGATGTTTTTGGAAAGTTTAGGAGGGCTCGTTTGGTATGTATACCGTAATAAGCGTCTTCTTCTACTTTAAGTTCACCCAGATAATCCTTCTCTATTCTCAACTGATTACCTCCTTGAAGAAAATTCTTGTGGCTCTTTCCAAAACACCGTGCATGTAGGATATAACCACCCCATAGTTTGTCATTGGAATCCCAAGCCTTCTGGACATTCTAACTCTTCTCATCATGGAATTTCGATTCATCACACAGCCACCGCAGTGTATTATCAACTTCACATCTTCGAGCTCTTCAAATTCTGGAAAATCGACTCCAGCCCAAACTTCGAAATCGATCTTAGCACCTGTATGATTCACAAGCCATCGAGGTATTTTAATACGGCCTATGTCTTCAGTTAAAGGCCTGTGAGTACATCCTTCCATTATTAAGACTTTATCGCCATCTTGCAGATTTTCTATCTCTTTTACACTTGATATGAAATATTCCAAATCCCCTCTGTATCTTGCTTCAAGTATCGAAAATGTCGTTAATTCAACATCATCAGGGACATCTGATACGACTTTCATGACACTCTGTGAATCTGTGACAACCAGTTTTGGCTTGATTCCAATATTCTCTATTGCGAATCTCAATTCTCTTTCTTTTACAACGAGTGCAAGAGCTTCTTTGTCTATGGTTTCCCTGATCGCATGTACCTGCGGCATTATCAGTCTGCCTTTTGGGGCTCCTAAATCTATTGGTACAACCATTATTACAAGCTCTCCGCCATCTATCAAATCGGAGATATATGGTATCTCTTCATCAGAAGGGATTAATTCGCTCAAAATTTTACCGATGTTTTCTAAACCTTTTCTTTCCTTTGAAGAAACCACAATAACTTTTGAGTTAAACCTTGTTTGATATATTCTCGAAAGATCGTAAGCCTTATCACCCAGTAAATCAGATTTGTTTACAACCACAAGAAAAGGGATCTCCATATCTTTGAATGTTGAGATAACCTGCTCTTCGTATGCTGAAGGTTCGCTATCAACAACCAGTATACCTGCATCAGCTCTGTAAAAGATCTTTTTTGCACGTTCAACCCTCAACCTGCCAAGTTCTCCCACATCGTCCAGTCCAGGGGTATCAACGAAAGTAACAGGACCTAACGGAGAAAGTTCCATGCTTTTAAAGACCGGATCTGTTGTTGTACCTGCAACATCACTTACTATCGATACATTCTGCCCTGTTAAGGCATTCATCAAAGAAGATTTACCAACATTTCTTTTTCCTGCTATGATTATGTATTTCCTGAATCCCGAACTTGCTATCATTGTTTTCACCTCGTTGTAAAAGATTCTATATTAATTTTAGCAGGTTTCGAAAGTTTGCGTTTTATTTTAAATTTTCTGGATAATTTTAGCTCCTGAAGTTTCTTGCTACTTTGATCATTGCCAAATAATTTTCAGAAAGAATTCTATCTTCTCTTTTCATCAGTTTTTTCGGAAAAATTCTTATTCAATTCAGATATTTTGGCCTGTGGCTTATGATTTTCTTGACAATACTAATTTCACCAAGATGAACTTTTCGGTTATTTCTGTTTTCTTTTATCTATCGTA
>JARRBB010000041.1 GCA_029981435.1 Thermotogaceae bacterium
GAAACTTAAAAAAGAGGGGATAAAATTGAAAAAAACCTCTTCCTTCAAAAGAGACAAGATGTTCTACAAGTTCTCTATGTATGGTTTTTTGAAAAACCTCAGGTTTTTCGACCCGTTTTTAATTCTATTTTTCAGAGAAGTCGGTTTATCGTTCCTGCAGATAGGTGTGCTCTTAGCTGTGAGAGATATAACCACCAACATTTTTGAGATTCCAACCGGAATGTTCGCAGATATATTTGGAAGAAGAAAATCCATGTTGCTCTCCTTCACTTCATATATACTCTCTTTTTTGATTTTCTTTTTCTTTCCGAATTATTACCTTTACATCTTTGCCATGGTACTTTTTGCACTTGGAGAGACTTTTAGAAGTGGTACACACAAAGCCATGATACTCGAATACCTCAGGTTGAATGGCTGGGAAGATCAAAAGGTTGAATACTACGGCAGCACAAGAGCTGCATCACAACTTGGGTCGGCTGTGTCTTCACTGATAGCTGCGGCTCTTGTCTTTTATAGAGGAAGTTACAGAATCGTGTTTTTGGCATCTGTAATCCCTTACCTTGTGAATCTTGTAAACCTTGCAACTTATCCAGAGGAACTCGACAACCCAAAAGATGTTTCATCACAGGAGAAACTGAAATTGAAATCCAAAATCAAATCAACCTTCATGGATTTCGTTTATATGTTCAAAAATCTATCCTCTTTGAAACCAATTTTAAACTCTTCGCTCTTCGATTCCTTCTTCAAAATAACCAAAGAATATCTTCAACCGATTGTAAAAGAATTCGCTTTAATTCTACCTTTGATGGTGAGTTTTAACAGCACACAAAGGGTATCTGTGGTAGTAGGAATAATATATTTTCTTCTTTATTTACTTACAAGTTACTCTTCAAAAAACGCCTCAAAATTTTCCAAGAGGTTTAAAAACCTTTCCAATGCTATCAACCTTACATATCTTTCTGGTGCCATCTTTCTTCTACTCGCCGGCATCACAAACGTTTTGAAATGGAACGTATTCGCCATAATTTTGTTCGTATTGTTCTATATGCTCCAGAACGTCAGAAGACCTATGAACGTATCCTTGATAAGTGAAAGAATACCGAGTCGAACAATGGCGACTGGTCTTTCAGTTGAATCACAACTCACCACAACCTTCAAAGCACTTATCGCAATAGGCATCGGAGCACTTGCGGATAAATTTGGGGTGGGTGTCAGTCTGCTAATGGCTGGGAGCTTCATGTTCGGTTTGTATAAAATCGCAAAGATAGACTGAATGCTAATCTTTCTTAAAAATCGAGGATGTCATTGAACATAGTTTTCAAAGAAATAATTAATAAAGTATTATTTATTATTGACAAATAGATTACTTTTTTCTATTATAAAAACAACAAAAGCTAAATTTTTTGGGGATTAATATGAACCTAACCAGAAAATTTAGTTTTTTCATAAGGCTTTCAATTTTGATTTTACTGGGAGCTTACCTGATTGGCTTTCTAACAAGCTGCGGTGGAGTCTTAACTCTAACCTGGGAGGCTTTTTTCGGAGGAACAGATGACGATGGAATCAGCGATATAATCCAGCTGAACGATGGAACATATCTGGCAGTAGGCTATACAATCTCTCCCACCTCACGCGATATATATATTTTAAAACTCGATGCCCTTGGGCAGAAGATATTCGAAATAACATACGATGCTGGGGGTAAAGATGCTGCATATTCTGTAAAAGAGACATCCGATGGATTCATCTTAACTGGCTTTGAAGCACCTAATTTATTCGATCTTAAATTTTGTGTATTCAAATACTATTCCGATGGAACACTTGTTTGGCATAAAACGTTTGGAAATCTTACCGTATACGCCGAAGGACATTCAATTGACATAGCACCAGGAGGATACATAGTGGCAGGGGTGTTAGATAACCAGGGTTATATTCTGAAAATTGATCCGGATGGTAATTCTACATGGGAGAGGATTATCAATATCCCGGGTTACGATTCAACATATTTCAACTGTGTTAAAAGCGTCTCAGATGGCTATATAGTAACCGGCGAAGTACTTGATTCGTCTTTAAACCCTTACCTTCTGGTCCTGAAAGTTGATACTTCTGGAAATCAGGACTGGTATTATATTTTGAATACAGCACAATCTAATGGATATTGTATTGCTGAATCACAAAATGGTTATGTTGTCGCAGGAAAAATACAAAACTTTGGAAAATGGAATGGATATGTTTTCGAAATATCAACAGATGGAAGCACAATAAATTGGACAAGAACGTTTGGAAGTTTTGAAAACGATAGTATTTCTTCTATTCAGCCAACCAATGATGGTAATTTCATCGTCTGCGGATATTATAAAAGCGGTTCTTCAACTTTCAGTCGTGGATATGTTCTCAAAATAAGCTCAACAGATGGAACACCTATATGGGAGAGAGTCTTTCAAGGTGCTTCAAATGGTCCGGATTCACTCAGTGCCATAGTACAGACAATCGACGGTGGTTACATAACTGCCGGATATTCAACGAAAGATTCCGGTGATACAGACGCATGGGTATTGAAGTTAGATACCAACGGCTCACTCTGAAAACAATAACTTCCTTTGATGAAAAGAGGTGTCTTTATGAAAATGATCAATAGTTTGATTATTATCGTTTTGATAATTTCTTCAGTGGCACTTCTTGCATCCGAAAGACTTTACGTATATGAACCTGTGAAGTTCAGTTATGTCAGTGCATCAAAAGAAGAAGGTTGGTACTGGTGCAAAAGTGATGGTGCAAGAATAGAGTGGTTCTGGAATCCCATTATGAATATACCAGATGTGTTTTACGTTGAATACACACTTTTGATAACGAACAAACCAGACGGTGGAAGCGGATTCGATTCACAAATAAAGGCTGAATTGATAATAGAAGAAGGTACTATGGAAAGAGTTTTGGTTGGTTATACTCAACCTACACCTTATGATAAACCACGACCTGTTTACGAAATGGTTGAAAAAAGGACTTACAGGAAAGTAGCTGAAGGTGTGCTTGAAATGGTTAACACCTTCGAACCTGTATATGAGGGAAACACGAATGGAATAGGTTATGAAGCACACAGTTATGTAAAATTCGATGTTCCGAAGGTTTATCTTGAATCGCTAAGGCAGCGTCAATTCAAAATCGTGATTTACTGGCCACCGCTTGACAACAGAAATCTCTTTGCAGCAAATCCTGATTTAAAGCCACTGCTCATTTTTAAGAAATAGGGGGGAAAATATGAAAAAAATTGGATTCTGTATCCTATCTGGCCTAATTTTACTGTTTATTATTCTTCTAACAGGCTGTGGTGGTGTTCCGCCCATTTCTATTTACAGATACATATTCGTTGCCGATGGTTCAAATGGCCTTGTTGTAATTGATATGAGTGATTTGAATAATCCAGTCCAAATCTCTGGTTTCGATCTGGATAATGCTGTGGATATTTATATTCAAGATATTTATGCGTTTGTTGCAGACAGTAATAATGGGATTGTGATACTGGATACAAACGATCGAAACAATATCACAGAAAAATCAACGTTCTCCTTTAACAGTAACGATCCGAGAAGGATCTTTGTGAAAGAAATTTCTGGAAAACGCTACGCTTTCATCGCGAATGGTTATGATCTGCGCCTGTTAGATGTTTCAGATCCTTCAAATCCAGTCGAAAAATATATTCCAGATATCTACACCATAACAACAAATGTATTCGTTGATGAAAATAATTATCTTTACGTGACGGACATGATAGAAGGACTCAAGGTAATAAATGCTCAAAATCCTGAGTTTACTCTTTTCCAGGGCGAAATAAGCATAAACGGCGCTTATTCGGTTTATGTTTCAGGAAATTATGCGTACGTGGCTTCAACATCGGAAGGACTTGTTATAGTTGATGTCTCAAATCCAGCAAATCCTTCAGAAGTAACTTCCATATCTGGAAACTTTTGCTGTGTCACCGGGAAAGATAACTACGTGTTCGTATCAGGCGCAGATGGATTGTATATAGTGGATGTGAGCAACCCACAGAATCCTCAAGTTGTTTACAGCGATCCACAGATTTTTGGACTCGATTTGTTCGCCGGGGAATCGCTTTACGTTGCGGCCGGCACAAATGGAGTACTCTGTTACGATATACAAGATCCAACAAATCCAGCACTGATTTCAAATTTCAATACAGATGGATATGCAAATGGTATTTTCGTTATGGAAATCCATCAGCTTTTTCTTAACAGAAAGTAATCACCCTGCTTAACAGCAGGGTGATTGTTTTTAAGAAATCAGCTTTTCAATCTCACCGTACGGAGGTTCTTTACCAGGATCATCTGTGATCCATGAATAAATTATTTTTCCCTCTTCGTCGATCACAAAAACAGATCTTTTAGCAACCGTAAAATTCTCTATGCCGAGGAAATTTTCGTGCACTCCTCCATATTTTTTCGCAACAAGCCCGCCGAAGTCTGAAAGTAGTTCAAAACTCAACCTGTTCTTTTGAGCAAACTCTTTATTTGCAAATGGAGAATCAACGCTTATTCCAAAGACTTTCACGTTCATATCATTGAATTTTGCCATCATATCCCTGAACGTACAGAGTTCTTTTTCACAAACACTCGTGAAAGCCCCCGGATAAAATGCCAGAACAACCTTTTCACCTTTAAGATCCGATAATTTCACTTTTTCAAGTTTTGTATTAACCAGTTCAAAATCTTCTGCGTAATCTCCAGCTTTTTTCATACTTAACACACCTCCCGAAGTTAATTAATTCTAATTTAATTATATCATACTTATCACAGATATTTTTAAAAACAGAAAAATATATAGTAACAAAATTATAATTCGAAAATTTAATTAGTTATGTATTGATTTGTTCGATTTTAATGATTATAATTAATGAGAAAACAGGTCGTTGGTATGACATTGTAAAACTGTAATTCAAAGTAAAAACTAATGTATGTGTTATTCTGAATGAATGTAAGGGATCTTAAAGAACAACTACGGTGTTGTAGGAAAGCTTAAAAACAATCAAGATATTGTGGAAGTATTCTTTATTTAAAGAATAACGAAATTTTTGATACTTTTTAGTCAACAAAATCTTCTGTAAAGTTGGAGGTGAAAAATATGAAGGTTAGTATAATCGGAGCAGGAAGGGTTGGAACAAGCATAGCCTTTTCCTTGCTTCACAGAGAAATTGTGAATGAAATGGTCATAATTGACAAAGATAGAAACAGAGCAGAAGGCGAAGTACTGGACCTTTATCATAGTACTCCGATGTTCAACAGATGTGATATTTACTCTGGCGATTTTGAGAATATCTCAAACAGTGATTTCGTAGTAATAACCGCTGGAGCTTCTCAAAAACCTGGAGAGACGAGACTTGATCTTACAAAAAGAAACGTTGCCATAATGAAAGAAATAGCAACTGGGATACGTGAATATTCCAAAAACAGTATAGTTATAAACGTTACAAATCCAGTTGATGTATTGACTTACGTTCTATGGAAAGAACTGAATCTACCAGAGAAAAGGGTTATAGGCACCGGTACGATACTCGATACCGCACGATTCCGGTCACTTGTTTCAAAGCAGTGTGGTGTATCTCCCGCCAGTGTACATGCGTATATAATCGGTGAGCACGGAGACAGTGAAATAATGATCTGGAGCAGTGCAAGTATTGGAGGAGTGAATATAAGAAGATTCTGTAATCTTTGCAATTCTGAAAACTGTACACCTTTGGAAAAAATATTTGAAGATACAAAGAATGCCGCTTACAGGATCATCGAAAAGAAAGGTGCGACAAACTTTGCAATTGGAGCCGTAACTGCAACACTTATTGACAGCATTTACAAAGATGAAAAAAGGGTCTGGACGGCTTCGGTATATATCGACGACCTTTACATAGGTTTTCCAGCAGTAATAGGAAAAAATGGAGTCGAAAGGATAATAAACATATCTATGGACGAAGAAGAAAGAAAACTCTTTGAAAACTCTAAGAACATTATAAGAAGACACATCGAAGAAACCATTAGTTAATCAAAATATCCTATAATCAAGGCAGTAAAATCTCACAAAGGGGCGTTAGAAATGCTAAACAATGGTGCAAAGCTCGAAAAACTGCTGAAAGTAAAGCTCTTTGTCCTCGATATGGACGGAACGTTCTACCTTGGCAACAACCTGTTCGACTGGTCCAGATATTTCGTGAAGGTTGTTAGAAAACTTGGAAAAGATTATGTATTTCTCACCAACAATTCATCGAAAGATCCTGACAGCTACATTAGAAAAATCAAAAATATGGGACTTGAAGATGAGATAAAGGCTTTCACATCGGGAGAGGCAACTGCTGAGTATCTCAAAAGAAACACGGAATATAGAAAACTGTTCGTTCTTGGAACACCCGAGTTGAAGATGATATTCAACAATTACAACTTCAAAGTTGTGAATCCAGATAGATTTGGTGAATATTCAGAACAACCAGATGCTGTTGTACTGGGATTTGATAAAACATTAACCTACGAATCACTGACAGCTATGTGTAATTTTGTCCGTGGTGGTTTGCCTTACATTGCAACTCATCCAGATATAAACTGCCCTGTTGAAAACGGTTTTATACCCGATGCAGGTGCAATGATACAGGCTATAAAGATATCGACAGGAAGAGAACCGGATCTGATAATAGGAAAGCCAAATCCATACATACTCGAACTATTATCTAAAAAAACAGGGGTCCCTATGGATGAGATATGCATGGTTGGAGATAGACTGTACACGGATATAAAGCTTGGATTGAACTGTGGAGTGTTGAGTGTTCTCGTTCTCAGCGGAGAAACGACTTATGAAGATGTTAAAAACAGTGATATAAAACCGGATCTGATTTTTGAAAACATAGGTGAAATAGCTGCATTGTTGGAGAAGCTCTCAGGTTAGAAATCCTGAAAAACTCAAGGCGTTTTTCACCGCTGAACCGTTATGGCAATTGTTGAAAAAAACGAAAACTTTTTTCACTTTGTTCAGAATTTTCTTAATATCATCAGCGAATCTTTTCAATTCGTCGTCACTGTAAAAGTAATCGTATCTTTCACTGCCTTTTGCTTCAAACCAGTTGTTATTTCTACCATGAAATCTGAAATATGCACTTTGTGTTGTGAAGCCGGGAACATAGGGAAACAATCCATCTATCTTTGGTTCATCAACGGTAACGTATGAAAGTTCATTCTCTTTTAAAAAATCGATGGTTTCTCTGTTAGCCCAAACCCTGTTTCTGAACTCTATGAAAAGCTCCACTTCACTTTCAAAAGCGATGCTCAGATTTTTAAGATACTCAAAATTATCCTGCGTCTTTTTGAAAGAGTATGGAAACTGCAGAAGAATCCCACCAAGCGTTCTGAACTCCTTTACAGGCTTTAAAACGTTCAAAAAATCCTTCGATATCGTCTTCAAAACTTCGATATTATCTTCTTTCCATAATTTGTGTGTTATTTCCTGAGGCGCTTTGAAAACAAAACAGAAACCTTCTGGTGAGCGTTTCAGAAGAGAATTTATCGTTCTCTGGCTTGGAAAAGTGTAGTAGGTGAAGTTAACTTCCAGTGCGTTGAATTTCCAGTTTCTAACATAATAATCGAACATCTCGGATTTTTTAATTCCTTCAGGATAAACCGTTCCTATCCAGTCCGAGAAGGAGAATCCACTTGTCCCAAGGTATATTTTTGCTTTGTCTCCCATTCCTTCACAGTCCTCTCGAATTGTTCTATTTTTTCATCGATCTCGGTTTCGAATTTCTTCAAATCATCTTCAGTGAAGTTGTACTCTACAACCATTTTTTCTCCTTTTTCTTTCAAATAAAAAAGCAACGCTTTTCTTGGCACGGGATTAAACAACTCGCTGGTTGCATAAGTATAAAACAAAAGCTGAAATTTATACTTTTCTTCACTCACAGGATTGTAATTTGCATACTTGAAATCCGCTATGATCCACTCACCGTTGTAAAGAAAAATCTTATCGATGACCCCGTAAAGAATTCTGTCTTTAAATTTCCTTGCAACAGCAAGTTCACTGAAACTTCTTTGAGAATCTTCAATCTGTTTGATGTATGGGTTGTCAAACCATCTTTCCAGATCTTCCCAGATCGTTTTCAGATCTTCTTCGGTGAAGTTTGCTTCATCAACCAGTCGCGGTCTTGCCAACCTCAGAGATTTCAACGTGGTCACGGTTCCTTTCAAACTTCTGTTTCCAACCTGTTCAAGTATCTCGTGAACCAGAATTCCCATGTCTTTGCTTTTGTCAGCCCTTACAACCTCATCAAGTTGAAGAATCTCATCTATATTGATCTCACCATATATATGAGTTGGTGATATGTATATTCTTTTTGCAAGGTCTTTCAATGGCCAAACAGATTCAGGAATATCTCTCAGGGGCTCTTTCTCCATTTCGACAGGTTCGTATTTTTGATCTGGAATGCTCGTGCTTTGAACTATTTCAACAAGATCCTGAAATTCCTCAGGAACAATCCAGCCGTTATCAGGATCATAGAAACCGTTGTTCTGAAAAATCGAGCCCCACAAACTATTTTTATTTCTTTTGTTCTTTGTTCCACATAAAACAAGTTCTTCCTTGGCTCTTGTCATGGCAACATAAAGGATTCTTTTTTCTTCTTCCAAATTTTTGCTGTTTTCAACCGAAGCAAGTTCAGACAACCAACCGCCTTCCTGAGTTTTTAATGGATTCAAATAGATTATTCCATGTTTTTCACCCAGTTCGATCACACTGTCATCGTATATTATGTCCTCTTTCGAATCTTTCAAAGTACCAAATATTCTGGGAATTATAACCACAGGAAACTGAAGCCCCTTCGATTTGTGAATCGTCATTATTCTGACAACATCGCCTTCTTCTGATTCCAAAGAAGCTTCTCCCTCTTCATCGGGAGAATATCTTTTCATCTGACTCACAAACTCTCTGAGACTGTAACCCTCATTGCTGAGATCTTTTGAAACTTCAACGAATTTCTTCACATTGATTATCATGCGCTCAGCATCATTGAAAAACGCGAGTTTCGCCAGATAATCCATATCGTTTATGATCATCTCTACAAGTTCTCCAACACTCACAACCTCTTTGAGTTTCATGTACTCGGAAAGCAACTCGAGAAAACGCTTTATGTTCTGATCATCACTTTTTTTAAGGGCTTCGTATATTCTCTGTTCTGTGCCTTTTAAATGCATAAGTTCATCAAAGGACATTTTAAAAAACGGTGAAAGTAAAAGAGACGCGAAAGATTGATTGTCAAACGGATCGTTCAGCACGTTCAAAAAAGATATTATGGCTGTTATTTCTGGTCTGTCGTAAAAACCGCCACTGCTGACAACGTAGTAAGGGAGCGAGTATTCATCGAAAACCTTTGTGAAATAATTTATATCTCCCCGGAATTTTCTGAGTAGTATAACGAAATCTTTGAAGGTATTTTCTCCTCTATTCACCCTGTTTATTATGAACCTTGCGATCAGCCTTGCCTCTACTTCCTGCGCTTTTGAAATTTCAATCTCTTCATTCAAATTTAAAATCTTCACCCTTTTTCCTTCAATCTCTTTGAAGTCATTGCGAGTTTTTCCGCTGAGAGATGGTTTGTATGAAATTTTGAAAAGTTCTTTTCCATCTTCAAGAACACGTGGAAAGAATCTGTTGAAGAATTCCACAAGATCCGGATGGGATCTGTAATTTTTCTCAAGGACTTCCTTCTGTGAATCGTCAAAATCTTCCTTCTCCGTTCTTGTGAACACCGTCACATCAGCACCGCGGAACTTGTATATGGATTGTTTTGGATCTCCTACAAACAGCACGAAATTCTTGGAAGGTTCATGAAGAAGGTCTATTATCTTTTTTTGAAGCTCGTTCGTGTCCTGAAATTCATCCACGAATATATATTTGAATCTTCTGATATATCTCTGCCTTATGAATTCTTTACTCCTGAGAAGTTCAAACGTTTCAAATAGAAGGCTTTCGAAATCAAGTTTCGCTTCTTCGAACATCTTTTTTCTATACACTTCAAAGAACTCATCAAACCTGTGTTTAAACTTTTCGGTCATCTTCCTTATTTCTTTCGATTTTTTAAAGTCAGCTGTGAGCTCTATATTTCCCGGCAGATCGCCGTAGAAAAGCTCATACCTTTTCGACATGATGGCTTTTTTGAAAAGCTCGATGACCCCGTTGAGACCAAAATATTTTAAAAGCTCCTCAAAGTCAACTGCTTCATTTGGTTCGTCAAGTTTACTGGCTACAAACCTTATGATCTCTCTCTCAAGTAGAGCATTCTGCTTCATACCTGCCAGCACCTGAAAGCCCGGATCTATCGGTATGAACAACGCATTTTCTTTCAAAATCCTTTCACAGAAAGAATGTATAGTCGATATCCACGCAAAGTTTAGATTTGCTCTCAGATCAAGCAAGCGCTGTTTTTGACTATCTTTGCAACTTTCATCTTTGTACTTTTTTGTCAGTTCGCTTCTTATCCTTTCTTTCATTTCTCTGGCGGCTTTTCTCGTGTATGTTATCGCAACGATGTTGTCAACATCGAGTTCTGGATTTTCTTCCAGAACCTTCAGATATTCTTCAACCAATCTCGTCGTCTTTCCCGTTCCAGCACTTGCAGAGATGAAAATTCCTCTTTTTTTCATGTTCACACCCCAAAAAATGTACAAAGATTCATGAAAAGACAGGCATAACAGTTCGTTTTATCGTTTTTATCAAAATATCCATCGTATATTTGTCTTACATTTTCCATTATCTCATTTCTTTCGAACTCTTCAAGATCCAGAGTTTTTTTAGCTTTGCCATCAGGAAAATTGATAAATCCGTATTCGTCCAGTTTGAACCTATTGGATATTTTTCCTTTACCGTTATTGTTTTCTATAACAACAGTGCAACCGCCATAAACTCTATGATTTTTGAATCTATCAAGCTTTGTAAGTGAGAGTGTGTAGAACATCAGCTGTTTTTTTGCATCTGTACTACTGGTTTTATAGTCTATCAAAAACAGACGATTATCTTTTGACACATCTATTCTATCGATTCTACCAATCAGCTCTATTTCAAAGTCTTTCTCTTTCACGATTACCTTATCACTGGAATAACCAAAAGAGATTTCGAAGTGCTTTGGAACAAAATCAAGTGTTTCATCCAGTTCATCCACTCCGTAAAGGTTTTCTTCTCTTGCGAGTTTTTCAATGATGTTTTCGATGTACTCTCTGAAATATTCAAGTTCTATATTTTTGATAAGTTCCGCGTCAAAATATATCTGCTTCTCTATCTCCTCTTTCAATATTTTAAGAACTTCATTTTTAAAAGCATCGGTGGTGTAAACTTCTATCAAATCGTAGTTGTTCTGAGTCAACCATTTGAAAATCCTTGCAAGAACAGAGTGGTATATGGAACCTTTCTGGAAAGGAGTGAACTCAAAACGCTTTTCAAATCTTTCAGGAATTTTGAGAACGTATCTGTAAAAGAACTTCCGCGGACATTTTTCAAAAGTTGATATTTTAGAGTAACTGAACCTGTTGCCAATGAGTTCTTTCAAAAATTGAACATCCTTTATCTTATAGACATCCTCTTTCAAACGTCTATCAAAATCGTGTATCAAATCCTTTAAACCAGTTTGAGTTTCTATATCCTCCACCCTGTGTTCCGGATAATTCGAGAGTATGTATTTTGTTTTCAATTCCGTGATACTACTGGGTTCTGTGATCAGTTCAGCACTCTTTTCAAATTTGCCTGAACCTGTCGGGAACAATTCGAAGCAAAAAGATGAAAGCAGCAGTGGCTCACCTTCTACAGTTGCCGCTGGATATGTGAAAAGAACTTTTTCAGTTGTTTTTGACATTGAAATAAACAGCGAAAGTTTCTGTTGGTTTTCCTTCAACGAATAATAACGAGTTCCAAGGATATCAGAAAAATTGTCCCCGGAGTAAAACAAGTTGTTTTCTACTTTTGGATAGATTCCATCGTTGAAACCTACGAAGATTTTCACCTTTTTCGTTTTAAAACGTGAGGCTTCAAGACTCAAAAGCTCAATCCTGTTGTCAAATTCCAAAGAAGGCTTGTAATTTACGCTCGATATGAATATGTAAAGATATTTTCTGTATTCAGTCACTCCAAGCCTTTTCTTTCCTATGCTCTTCAAAACCACTTCAAGTCCTTCAAGTGCAGCAATAAAGTTTTTCAGAGCGATCAACTGATCCACCTGTGAAGATTCTAAAAGTTTCTCCTCAAGTTCAAGCTTCTTTATCCAATCTATGAAAAGTTTTCTGTAATTTTCTACTTCCATTCGTCCTTTACCAAAGGGTTCAAGGAAGTTCTCGAATATGTCCCTCACACCTTTTTTAACTTTCTCTACCATCTCGTATTCATCTTCGAGTTGCTGAATGTAGTCTTCATCTATTTCATCACTTGAATTTGCCTGTTCAATTCTTTTTTTGATTTTTTTCTGGTATTCTTGAAGCTTCTCGATTATCTGTTCCTTTCTCTGCTTCGCTCTTGATCTACCTGAAATCGTGATGATTCTCGCATTTAAAAACACCGATTCAAATTCCGCAGGATCAACCTCGGAAAAATAACCGAAATCTATCATCGAAAGTATCAGTTCGGGCAAATAATCTTTACTGACAACCTCTAAAGGTAGCAGAAGAAGATTAACGATAAAAGACTCTGAAAGTTTGAAATCGCCTTCAAGCCTGTAAGGAATACCGTAACTTTCAAGTCTTCTCGTGAAAAGGATTCTGTAGGAATGGAAATCGTTCAGAACAATCGCTATATCACCGGGTTCGTATTTCTTTTCCGTCAGCATTCGCTTTATCTCTTTACATAAATTTTCAACTTCAAAGTGTTTGTTCGGATACTTCTGTAAATCAGCAAAATCGGTATCGATTATCTCCGAACCGCCAAAAATGCTCATCAAGTATTCGAACTTTTCGTCTTTTTCTTTTCTATCTATCCTCTGCTTCACAACCGTAAAAGCATCGCCAAGGTTGTTTATAAATTCAACGATCGTGGAAGCTTGGTTGAATATTCTTCTATCGTCAACTGTGCAGGTTATGTATATTTCATCGAATGTATAAAAGATATTTTTGAACATTCTGGACATTATGGGAGTAAAATCGTAGAATCCGTCTATGAAAAGATACTTGCCTTTAAAACCATGAGGAAGTTCAATTTTAGAAACAAAATCATACGCATCAAAAGAATCGAACAGCTTCATCTCAGCCATTTGATCTTTGAGTCTTTTATAAGCTTCCACCACTGTTATATAGATGTCTTCATCTGGAAGCCTTTCGAGATAATCTTCGCCTTTTTCCTTTATATCCCTTATGACTTCCAGAAGATCGTTCACAAAATTCGGAGATCTTTTTATAGAACTGTCAAGACCTTCCATATTATCCAAGACTCTGGAAGAGAGAAGCACTTTCTCGAAATCTTCGTTTATATGAAGCATTTGAGGCTCGTAATCCCTGTAAATCTCCACTGCAAACTGGTCAACAGCGTAAAAGTTTTTTCTCACTATACTTCCAGCAAGCTTTACAAATCTGTCTGCAAACTCTCTTACGTAATATCCGGAAGGACCGATGAAAGTATAGGAAAAAGGATCAATCTTATGTTTTTCCGCCATTATTTTCATAATCTCGGTTGTCTTTCCAGACAGAGGCGGTCCCTGTAAGAAAAATACCACTGGCAAGGTATCACTTCCCTAATGTTTTGTGAATATCAAAACAGTTTCGTCTATTATTTTACCAGAAATCCAGAATTTTCATATTCTATACATTTCCTATCCTGGCCTGGGAAGATCCCCACAATATCTTGATAGTTCTTGAACTTTCCTACAACATTATTATAGTTGTTCTCTAAGATCCCTCGCATTTGCTCGAGATGATAGTTTCATAATGTCATTCCGAGGAGCGCAGCGATGAGGAATCTTAAGATTCCTCACATTCGCTTGGGATGATACATAAATTATTTTTACAACACAGGATGTAAAGCAAGAGTATCGATCAAATACATACAATCTCATCTTGTCTTTTATCTTCTCAAGAAATCCATATACCTAATATCTTCTTCAAGTAATATTTTCGCTTGTTCTGTTGTGGAATTTTCATAGAATTTAAACACTGCTGTATGAAGTTTCCGATATAATATAAGCAAACAATTATATAAGTAGGTGGTTATATGAAACTCCATGAACTGTTTCATATCCTTTCAAATGAAACCAGACTGAAGATTTTAGCGCTTCTTTTAGAAAAAGAACTGTGTGTTTGTCAGATACTCGCAAGTATAGGAACAACACAACCAAATATTTCTCAGCATCTTCAAGTTCTTAAAGATCGTGGTGTTGTTAAATATCGTAAAGAAGAAAACTTCGTTTACTATTCAATTGAAGAAGAATTCGTTGAAAAATATCCTTTTTTGATTTCAATTCTGGAGCAAGCAAGAAAAGAATACAAACTTAAAGCTGTAAATTCCTGCTCTATATCAAAATAAGGAGTGAGAATATGCTAACTTTCATCTTAGTAGCACTCGTTTTCATAGCATTCTACTTTGTCCCGTTTGGTAATACGGCCGTTGATCAGAGTATTCTGAACGGATTTTACCTGCTTCAAGAATACGCACGCGAGCACGTTCTTTTATGTCTTGTTCCTGCTTTCTTCATTGCCGGAACAATATCAGTAATGCTTAAAAAAGACGCTGTTTTGAAACTTCTCGGTCCTAACGCCAGAAGGATCATTTCCTATCCAATTGCTGCAGTTTCCGGTGGTATTCTGGCAGTTTGTTCATGTACAATCTTGCCCCTTTTTGGTGGGATCTACAAAAAAGGTGCCGGAATAGGCCCTGCTACTACATTCTTGTTTGCCGGACCTGCAATAAACATCGCTGCGATATTTCTGACAGCACGAGTACTTGGCTGGGATTTAGGTCTTGCACGTCTTATTGCAACAATAACTGCTGCTGTTTTTATCGGTCTGATAATGGAGCTGATTTATCAGGAAAAAGGTGAGGGAGGACTTGCGAACGTTTCTGATGATGATCAATATGGTACGAAAGGGATAGTGTTTTTCCTTCTGCAGCTTGGATTCTTGATAACAGGTTCTCTCAGCATCAATCAGGCTTTCAAATATTCATTGATGACTGTTCTTGGCCTTTCTGTTCTTTTTATGGCTCTGTTCGGCTTCAAAAGAGACAGCGTTCAAAGCTGGCTTTTTGAAACATGGGACTTTGCAAAAAAGATACTACCTTATCTTTTCATCGGTGTGTTTTTTGCGGGTGTTTTAACCAAACTTTTACCGCAGCAAGCGGTCACAAAACTTCTCGGAAGCAATGGCCTTTTATCCAATCTCACAGCATCTGTAATAGGAATGCTCATGTACTTTGCTACCCTTACAGAAGTGCCTATCGTTCAGGCATTACAGGAACTTGGGATGGCGAAAGGACCAACCCTTGCCCTGCTCATGGCAGGTAATTCTCTCAGTCTTCCGAGTATGATAGTCATCACAAAACTCTTTGGAAAAAAGAAGGCTTTCACTTACTTTGGCCTTGTGGTTGTCTTTTCAACTTTGTTTGGAATGATATATGGATTGATTTGAAAGGAGTGGTAATGTGGCAAAGAAAGTGGAGATACTTGGAAAAGGTTGTCCAAGATGCAAACAGACAGAAAAGCTCGTTAGAATGGCAATCGAAGAACTTGGAATTGAAGCGGTCGTTGAAAAAGTTCAGGACATAAATGAAATCATTTCAAGGGGAGTTGTTTCAACTCCAGCGGTGGCAATAGACGGGAAAATAGTCGTTTCTGGAAGAATTCCTTCTCTGGAAGAAGTTAAAAAGTTCCTTCAGCAAGCCTGATATCGAAAAAACTAAACACCCCTTAAGGCTCTTAGAGGCTTTAAGGGGTGTTTAGTTTTGTTTTTGAGTGAACTACCATCACTTATAGAAATCATGGTTTCCTGCTTCATCCCATGGTGATTCATAAAAGAAGAATTTTCCTTCCGTTCCGTCGTCAGTGCATGGTCCACAGGCTTAAATTCGGACGGTCCCTGCCCTACTATGTTACTAAATTGGTTTTTGTTAGCAACGTAATGTCATACCATATATGCATTAGAAATGCAAATTCATCTCTGTCTTATATAGAAGACGGAGTCTTCTTTGCAGTTTCATGATAAATAATTGACGAAAGAATAAGATTTTGTGATATAATATTAATCGCGTGGTATTTTATTCCATAAAGGAATTTTTTAAAGAAAAAAGAAAAAAATTTCTGGGGGTATAAGTGTGGCAAAAAAACGCAACAGAACCTTCAAGGAATTTGGACCGCTGGTAGCGTTGCTTGCTCTTGGAATATTCACAGCTGTTTTAAATCCGAGGTTTTTGTCTGTTTACAACCTTCAAACCATGGGAAGACAGGCGGCCATATTTGGAATAATGGCAATCGGTGAAACCTTTGTAATAATCTCCGGTGGAGGCGCTATAGATCTATCTCCCGGCTCAATGGTCGCTCTGGTTGGTGTAATGTGCACTTACATGATTGTTCACGGAATACCCGTTGCAATTGCCATTTTAATATCCCTTGGTTTTTCAATACTGGTAGGACTATGGCATGGATTTTTTGTGAACAAATTGAAAGTTCCCGCTTTCATAATAAC
>JARRBB010000042.1 GCA_029981435.1 Thermotogaceae bacterium
GGCATTCCACTTATTATGTTTTTCTCCAATAATTCCTTCACTGCTGAATATGCCCAATGTGTCGCTGGAACATCTTTAAGAGGTAATTCTTCAGCAATGAGGAGGGAGAACAATAAAATCGAAACCGCTATTAAAATTAAGATCTTCTTCATTCCCACCATCCTCCCTTTCCGGATTCAATTTAAATTAAAAATTATTTTCTTAACGTTCCTATTCCCCCACATCAAAAACAGAATTCGAAGATAAGACTCACTCTGAAAGATTATATCACTTCAAAGGCAATGTTTTCAAATTTTCAACCAAAATTTTTTTTGATTTTGAAAAATCTTCTCTTTCCAATTTGAAGAACCATATCATTTCTTATTTCAACTTCAACAAACGGATCTGTTATTTTTTCTTCATCGATTTTCACGCCACCCTGCACAATAAGGCGTTTTGCTTCGCTTTTACTCTGCACTATTTTATTTTCAAAGAGCAGATCAACTATGGATTTTTTCGTATCGTTAACAACGATTTCTTCCATCTCCTGAGGAAGTTTCTTTTCCCTGAAGACCCGAATAAAATTTTCCTGAGCCCTTTCTGCTTCCGATTCGTTATAAAAAAAGGAGACAACTTCCCACGCGAGTCTCATCTTAACGTCGCGGGGATTTATCTCCTTACCCTCCATTTTTATTCCGTATTCTTCTATTTCTTCATCGGATATATCGGTTAAAAGTCTCATGTACTTTAATATCAATTCATCCGGTATGGACATGAGTTTTCCGTACATTTGATCAGGTGGGTCGTTGAAAGCTATGTAATTATCGTAGCTCTTGCTCATCTTCAAATGTCCATCCGTTCCTTCGATCAATGGCATGGTCATTACGATCTGAGGCTTTTGACCGTAATCCTGCTGTAATTTTCTGCCAACCAGCAGATTGAAGAGCTGATCTGTACCACCGAGTTCCACATCGGCTTTTATCATAACCGAATCATACGCCTGAGCGATTGGATAAAGCAGTTCCGAAATACTCAAAGGTTCACCGGCCTCGAGTCTTTTTGAAAAATCCTCTCTTTCGAGCATCCTTGCCACTGTAAATTTCGCTGTGAGCCTTATGACATCTTCAAAGTTCAAAGCTTCAAGCCATTCGGAATTGTATCTCAACTCCGTCTTCTCTTTATCCAGAACCTTAAAAGCCTGTTCGCTGTAGGTTTTTGCGTTTTCTCTGACTTCCTCGGCACTGAGCATGGGTCTGATTTGAGATCTACCTGATGGATCTCCTATTCTTGCTGTGAAATCACCTATTATGAGAATCACCGTGTGCCCCATATCTTGAAATTCTCTGAGTTTTTTTAAAACCACAAGATGCCCAAGATGCAGATCAGGCCTCGAAGGATCAACGCCAAGTTTAACTCTCAAAGGCCTGTTCTCTTTGAGTTTTTCAAGGAGTTCTTCTTCGGTCACAAGATCAACAACGTTACGTTTTAACTTCTTCAATTGTTCTTCGTAAGAAGCCACAGACACCATCCTTTCCGTTTTTTATATGGACAGTGCATAGGCGGTCAGAAAACTGCTGACCATGAAAGCGATAGCCAGGCCAAGAGTTATCTTACCAAGGGTATCGAGACCTTTCTCCCTACCAAAAACAGTGTGAAGTGAGCCAGAACCAAAAGCACCACCAAGTTCCGAATGTCTGGACATTTGAAACAGAACACTTATGACCAGTCCTATAGATATAACACCGTGTAATGCGAATATTATTCCTTTCAAAATGTTCATCTTTTCTCACCCCTGTTTTTTATGTTTGAATTAATTATATCAGTTTTCAAGGGAATTTCCATTTTTATATTCTATTACAACCCTTCTGTAAGGTTCAAGTCCAACAGAATAAGATCTGAGTTTGGGATAAGATTTGACAAGCTCATGAATTATACGTCTTTCAAACGCAAACATGGGATCGAGAACAACTTTCTTTTTCGTCCTCAAAACATTGTTGACAGCTTCATAAGCTATATCTTTGAGCTGTTCCCTTCTTTTTCTTTTGTAATCACCAACTTCTATCACAACGTTGAGCTTTTTGTCACTCAATCTGTTGAGATAAAGGTTTACAATATGCTGCAGAGCGCCGAGCGCCTTTCCGTGTTTTCCTATAAGTCGTCCAACGTTTTCACTATCAATTATTATCACGAAACCACGCTGGTTGGATTTTACGATTACCTCATAGTTTATTTCTCCGTTGTAATATGAAAGAATGTTTTCGATGAACTCCCTGACTTTTCTCTCAAAGTAACTTTTTTTCAGGGTTATCTGGAGTTTTATCGGTTTGAAACCTATCCCGAAGATCCCTCTAAATCCTTTTTCAACTACTTCATATGAGTACTCTTCCTCTTTGATATCGTAGTCTTTGAAGACTTTTTCAAGAGCATCTTCAACACTCTTACCTTCACAGTAGAAGGT
This sequence comes from Thermotogaceae bacterium, assembly GCA_029981435.1. Classification (GTDB taxonomy): domain Bacteria; phylum Thermotogota; class Thermotogae; order B21-G9; family HyVt-16; genus HyVt-16. The sequence continues at coordinate 2,438 of JARRBB010000042.1, forward strand.
TTTCATGTTAAAACACCTCCAGTATCAGCTGCTATAAGCGTTTTTATTTCGATAGTCCAAAGAATTCTTTCAAACTTATTCCTTTTATATTGTATTTTTTGTAAACGTAATAAGTTATACCAAGTTGAATTATGCTTCCAACTGTGTAATAAAGGAACAATCCTGTTGGAAATGTTATGAAAAGGAATGGGAAGATGACACCCATTATCACCGATTGCCTTGCGGACCTCATATCGGTACTCGATATAAGTGATGTATAGGCTACTGCTAAAATGTCAATCAAAACCAGCAAGATGTTCTGACTGAACCCACCAACCGATAGATCCTGCCATATCAGAAAAGATGGACTGAAAGCAAAGGCTTCACTATAATACCTTATCACTGCGAACAAAAGGATGAATATCGGGAACTGAATCAATATAGTTAAACAACCTGAAGCAGGGTTGGCTCCTTCTTCTTTGTAAAGTTTCATGAGTTCCTGCTGCTGTCTTTGTGGATCTTTGTATTTTTTTCTTATTTCCTCTATCTTCGGCTGTATCTGTCTCATTTTTATCATGGATTTAGTCTGTAAATGATAGAGAGGATAAAGAACTAATCTAACAATTATGGTGAATATTATTATCGCCCAACCGTAATTTCCCGTTAGTCTGTAGAAAAACCCGAGAAATTCAACCATTCCGTAGAATATTGGATCATACCATGACTTGGCTTTTGGAAGCGTGGAAAGAACGTTTTTTAACCAGTCGTAATGCTCGCCAACGACAGATTTCATAAGCGTTAATTTAACAGGTCCCATGTAATTTCTGGCGGAAAAATCCTCATCAGCTATGTAGATCGGATATCCGCTATCAAGACTCAATCTTCCTTTAGAATTAAAAACAGAGAAGAACATTGTTTTATTCTTCGAGTAATAAGACACGAATATTCCATCTCTGTATCTGTCATATTCAGATGGCCCTACTCTTGGAAGCGATATTTTAAATCCAGCCGGTAAGCCTCTGGTTGAAACACTGTAAGAATAGTAAGGGCTCTTTTCAAACACAAAGATTTTCTCTATCTTATTTCCGTTGTACTGGTATTCAAAACTTATCTCAACATCACCGTCGAAAACACCGTTGTAATTATCAGAATTTTGTAATCTGACATTTGAAACGGTTAACACCGTACCATCAGGTGATATCAAGTCAAAACCATCTTTATCGTATCTGTATATGTAGGTTCTCTTACTGAAGACGAGATATACGTCCTTCAACACTCCCTTTTCAAGGTCAAGGTGGTATTCTGCTAACCTTGTTTTTACAATCATTTCGGTAGCTTGTGTTGTTACAGTTATCTCATTTTTCGAAAAAGCCACGAGTGATATTGTAATCAATACAAAAAATATGGCCAGTTTTTTCATTTCTTTTTCCTCCTTAAGGAAAATTCTACGGGTACGGGGTCATGACCGCCAGGATTAAAAGGATTGCATCTCAAAACTCTATAAACAGCCAACAAAAGGCCCCTGAAAGGGCCAAAGCGTTTAAGAGCTGTTATGGCATAACTTGAACATGTAGGAGTAAACCTGCACGTCGGTGGTTTCAATGGAGAAATGTATTTCTGATAAAATTTCACAATCCCTATAAGGGTTCTGGTTAAAAAATCATTTGCTCCAGATTCCTGCTTTTCTGAGTAATTCAACGAAATATTTTTCGAATTCATAGAACCTTATCTCCTTAAAAATATCAGCGAGTCGCCTTCTTGGTATTATCAGCAAATCATAATCATCATTGAAATAAGCCTTGTTCTTTCTGAAAATTTCCCTTACAAATCTTTTCAACCTGTTCCTTAAAAATGCTTTACCAAAATTTCTTTTTATAACTGTGGCGATCCTGCAGTATCCTAAATTGTTTTGAATATACACAAGAACAAGATAATCGTTAGAAACCGAATTACCAAGCATTCGAAGCCTTGCGAAATCTTTTTTAAATCTTAGCCTGTGCTTTTTAGGGAACGATTCATCTTTTTTCATCAATTAAACAGTCAGTCTTTTTCTTCCCTTTCTCCTTCTGTTTTTCAGAACCCTCTGTCCACCTTTTGTACTCTTTCTCGCAAGAAAGCCGTGGGTTCTTTTCCTTTTTATACGCGATGGTTGATATGTCCTCTTCACAGCAAATACCCTCCTTTTTAAACTTATTCATCACAGATTTTTCCTGATGATTATATCGTTATACTCCTTAATCTGTCAACTTCACAGTTATGTGAACAGGAATTTTAGTGGAAATTTTGCAGAACTTAAACATAAATATTTCTTTCCAAAATCAGAGATATTTGATAATATCATAAATAGAACCCACGTTTTTGAATCATTCCTGAATGAAACCTCACTTCAAGGAGCGCTTTTAGAGAGAGAAAAAGAAGGGGGAAATTTCGTGAGTGAGTTCATAAAAATACTGGAGTCAAAGATTCCCAGAAAAGTATGGGAGCTATGGTTCAGTACTTTGAAATTTGATTCCGTCGATCACGAAGCCAAGAAAATAAAATTGATAGTTGGAAATCTTTTCATAAAAGAATGGCTTGAAAAAAAGTATGGAAAAGTCATCCAGAAAAGCGTTGAACAAACCTTTGGGAAAGATTACACTTATTCAATAGATTTTGAAACTGTTAATTCCGATTTTAAAGCGGATAAAACAATTGAATCGCCAGAACCTATAGTGAAAAAAAGGCCATTGATCTTATCTAACCTCAACGATGAATATACCTTCGAAAACTTTGTTTACGGTGATGAAAATGAGTTCGCTTACAGGGTAGCTTTCGAGGTAGCAAAACAACCGGGAATCTACAATCCTTTATTTTTAACAGGTGATGTCGGTCTTGGTAAAACACATCTAATGCAGGCTATAGGACATCACATTATAAATTCCATGCCGGAAGTCAGGGTTCTCTACACCACCAGTGAAGCTTTCGCAAATGAGCTTATAAAAGCATTCAAAGAGAACAGTTCAACTTTGTTCAGAGAAAAATACCGTAAAAAAGTAGACGTTCTTTTAATAGATGATATTCAGTTCCTTATAGGTAAAAACGGTATTCAGACGGAACTTTTCCACACCATGAACGAACTTCTTGATCAGCACAAACAGATAATAATATGCAGTGATCGTCCACTTTCTGAACTGAAAGAATTTCAAGATAGACTGCTCTCAAGATTTCAGATGGGGTTGTTCGTGAAAATAAATCCCCCACGACTTCAAACACGGAAATTGATAGTCAAAAATTTCTCCAAAAGGTATGGTTTGAAAATCAGGGAGGACGTACTGGATTATATTGCCCAGAATATCCAAGGAAGTGTCAGAAGACTCAAAGGTGCTGTTATGAAATTACTTGCACAGCAGAAATTCGCGGGAAATCCCGTTAACCTTTCAGAGGCTGCCCAGCTTTTGAAGGAACTTGTAGATTCCCCTGCCGGTCCAAAAGTTGATTTCAAGACCTCTCTTTTAAAACTTCTGGCTGATAATTTCGAAGTTTCAATTGATGAGCTTCTTTCATCCTCAAGAAAGAACGAAGTCTCATTCGTTAGAATGATTGGGATGTACATCGCTGTTGAATACTTTGGATACACTCCTCAGGAAGTTGGTTCCTGGTTCAACAGGGGTAGGACCACGGTGATTCACGGTATAAAAAAACTGAAAAGTTTGAAAATTGATGATAGAATTATAAACAAGATGGTTTTCATAAGAAACCAACTTTCTGCAAAGACTGGTGACTCTGTTATTTAAATTTCGAAGGGAGTGTATCTCGGTTTGCAGTTTCATGAAGATGAGGAAAGATACGCGTCTTTTGACTGGCAGATATTCAAAAGGCTTTTGAGATATGCCAGGCCTTTTTGGAAATATTTATTTCTGGCATTTCTTATTTTACTTTTCATAACTGTGCTTGATTTACTCCCACCATACGTTTCAAAAATCATCATAGATCAGCATCTGGTACTTAACAACAGAGAATACAATGGAAAAAAGATCATATCTTTCGAAGGAGAATATTATCTAATCGAACCTCAGAAGGTAAACAAAGGATATGAAGTTTTCGAAGAAGACGGAAAAGTTATTTTAAAAAATTTGAATGGTGAAGAATACTTGCTAACAGAAAAGCTTGATAATGAAACCCTGAATGAGATAAGAAGGAATGATATAAAGAAAATAATCGTTTTCTCACTCGCCTTAATCGGGATATTGATCGCCTCATTTTTTCTGAATTACTCCCAGATTTTTCTTTTAAATCTGGCAGGTCAAAAAATTATACACAATATACGTGTTGAACTTTTCTCACATATTTTAAAGTTAGATTTGAAATTTTTCGAATCAAACCCTGTTGGAAGACTTGTAACCAGAGTTAACAACGATACTCAGAATCTAAATGAAATGTATACAAGTGTTATAGTGAGTGTGGTAAAAGATGTTTTCACATTCGTCGGTATATGTCTTGTGATGTTTTTACTCGACAGAAAACTCGCACTTGTATCCTACGCAACTATTCCATTCATAATAGTTTCTGTGGCACTATTTAGAATCTTTCAAAGAAGAATATACCGAATGGTGAGAACAAGATTGGCTCGCATAAACGCTTATATATCAGAAAGAATAAGTGGTATAAAGATAATACATCTCTTCATGCAACACAAAAGAACTAAAAAAGAATTCGATGAAATAAACAAAAGCTACTATGATGCCTTGATAAAAAGAGTTGTGGTTTTTGGACTTTTCAGGCCACTGATAGATCTAATATACTTTCTCGGATTGAGTTTACTGATATGGTACGGTGGTAGAGATATCATACGGGGACAAATGGATTTTGGAATACTCTATGCCTTCACGAGCTATCTGGGCATGCTTTTTGGACCTATAAGGGACTTCTCCGAAAAATTCGACATAATGCAATCGGCAATGGCGTCTGCGGAGAAGATATTCAAAATACTCGATACTAAACCGAAGGTAAAGAACGAAACGAAGGTTTCTCCGTTCAAAGCTGAAGGTGAATTGAAGTTTGAAAACGTATGGTTTGCATACAACGATGAAGAATGGGTCCTGAAAAATGTCAGTTTCGAAGTTAAAAAAGGTGAAAAGGTTGCTATAGTTGGACCCACAGGTGCAGGAAAAACTTCCATAATAAAGCTTTTAACAAGATTTTATGACCCTCAGAAAGGTAGAATATTAATCGACGGTGTCGATATAAAAGACATTTCGCTTGAAGAACTAAGAAAACATATTGGGGTCGTTTCACAGGATGTTTTCCTCTTTTCAGGTACAGTCAAAGAAAACATAAAACTCAACGAAGACATACCGGATGAAGTAATATACGAAGCTGCCAGAAGAACGTGGGTTGCTGATTTCATAAAAAAACTCCCACGTGGCTTTGAAGAACCCGTAATGGAAAGAGGTGCGATACTATCTGCTGGTCAGAGACAGCTCATAGCTCTTGCAAGGGTTATGGCCTTTGACCCGAAAATAGTGGTACTCGATGAAGCAACAGCCAACATAGATAGTGAAACAGAAAATCTGATATTGAAAGCCATGGAAAGGGTTATGGAAGGTAGAACAACCATAATAATAGCCCATAGATTGTCAACTATAAAGAATGCAGATAAGATAATAGTGATAATCAACGGCAAGGTTGTTGAAGTTGGAACACATGAGGAATTGTTCGCAAAAAATGGTGTATACAAAGAACTATATACCATTCAGTTTCAATTAAATTAAAAAAAGGAGATGAAACGATGAAAATCGCGGTATTCTCCGATATTCACGGTAACATAAAAGCACTCAAAGCGGTTTTAGACGATATCAAAGCTGAAGGAGTCGATGAAACAATATGCCTTGGTGATCTGGTTGGATACGGAGCTTATCCAAATGAGGTTATAGAACTCATAAAATCGAATAAGATACCAACGATTATGGGAAATTACGATGATGGTGTTGGATTTGAGAAAGATGACTGTGGATGTGCTTATACAAATCCTGAAGAGAAAAAATTAGGTGATATTTCACTCGAATGGACCAAAAAAACGGTGTGCGATGAAAACAAGGAGTTTTTAAGGAATCTTTTACCAAAAATAGAAATGGAAGTGGAAGGTAAAAAATTACTGTTCGTTCATGGAAGTCCGCGAAGAATAAACGAGTATCTTTTCTTTGACAGACCTTTAAAAAGTCTTCGAAACATCTTCAAGGATCTGGACGTAGATGCAGTAATTTGCGGCCATACACATATTCCATATGTAAGATACTTCGATGGCAAGATGCTAATAAATGATGGAAGTGTTGGAAAACCAAAAAGATTTCATAAAGAACAGACTAAGTATTCAACCGAGGCCTGTTATCTGATTCTTGAAGTCAATACCAATGAGATCAGCGCTCAAATCAGACACATTCCATACGATTTTGAAAAGATGGCGAAAGCAATCGAAAAAGCAGGACTTCCAGAACATTTTGCGAATATATTGAGGGGAATAGAGTGAAAAGTGGGTGAGTGATTTGGAATTATACGCAGGATTTGGCGGAAATGTAGGAGATGTTGTAGAAAGATTTATAAAAGCCATTGAATTTCTTGAGGAGTTCGGTATGAAAGCTTTTAAAAAATCAAGTCTTTACAGTTCAAAGCCGTATGGTTTTGAAGAACAGGATGATTTTGTAAATTGCGTTGTTCTTTTTGAAACTGACTTCATCCCTGAGATAGTATTAGGCCTTTTTAAAAGAACGGAGAGAATTCTTGGGAGAATTGAGAGATTCAAATGGGGACCTCGTGAAATAGATATCGATATACTCTTCTACGACTCATTGATTTACAAAAAACCTGAACTGACAATACCACACAAAGACATTCAGAACAGAGACTTCGTTTTGAGGCCTATGCTGGAAATAGCGCCGGATTTCGTTCATCCCGTTTTCAACAAAACCATAAAAGAACTTTATTCAAAACTTGAAAAAGATAGTTGTCAGATAATTTTTGATAGTAGATGGTAATTTTTTTGTAGGAAATCAGCGTGTTATAATCGAACCGTATAATAGAGGCTTATAAAAAGAAGGAGGGATATTAAATGAAGGTGAAGTTCATAGCATTTGCTGTCTTAATGCTATCTGTGGCACTTGTCTTTGCCCAGTTACCTCTAAAGGACGTTCCGGTGAATCACTGGGCTTACGATGCTGTAAAAACCTTGGTCGAGGCGGGGGTTTTGAGCGGCATGCCAGATGGCACGTTCCAAGGTAATCAACCACTCACAAGGTATCAGGCTGCTCTTGCGTTCAAAAGATTGATTGATTACCTTTCAAAGAGTCTTCCTTACGCCTCTTCCAATGACTTAGGCAATATCATGGCTGATGTTGAAGCACTGAAAAATCTTGTTTCAACCACAGCAGAAAGATATCAGCAACTTCAAACTCAGGTTCAGACTTTACAAGATGAATTTAGCAAGCTGAACGTTTCAAACATTTCGAATTCCAAATTTGCCGAACTGGAACAAAGATTGAACAAGCTTGAATTGAGTGTCGGTAGGGTTGAAACAGTTCAATCACAGCTCGATGAACAGATAAAAACGATCGCTGCCGAGATGGCTTCAACTTCTGGAAGAGCAAAAAGCGCTGAAAGCACTGCCAAAAGCGTTGAAGCGAATGTAGAAAATCTCGCCAAGAGGCTCGCGGTCGTCGAAAGCAAGGCTGACAGAGTCAGCGAACTGGTTGGAAGTACAAATGTTGCTCAATTAGCAGCTCTTTTGAATGAATTGGATGCAAAGGTCAGAAGCATGTCTTCTTCGATGGAAAGCGTTCAAAAAATAAATGATACGCTTAAAACTTACGAAACAGCCCTTTCTAATCTATCGCTGAAGGCAGCTAAAAACAGCCAGGATATAACCAACTTAGATAAAAGTGTTAAAAGCATAGAAGAACAGTTCCCAACCATCAACGAAAACCTGAATAAATCACTTGAACAATTAGGAGTGCTGTCTGGTTCTGTATCCAATCTCGAAGTGAAAGTTTCCAACCTTGAAAAGAAAATCGCCCAGACTCCTTGGGTTGCCTACACAGACGAAAGAGTCGATGAAGTTTCTAAAAATCTTGACAAGAAAATCAACACTGCCACCATACTTGGTGTCGCAGGAATGGTTCTTGGAGCAGCCGGTCTTGGACTTGGTATATATCTATTCATAAGCTCAACTGGCACAGCCCAATAAGTTATAAAAACAATATATCCAAAATTAAAATAAGCCCCTTCCGGGGCTTATTTGTTTTTCCAAAGAAAACTGAGAATGTACATTCCAAAGAGTATGAGAACTACAACAGGTCCCGGTGGTAAATCAAACAGATACGATAAAATTATTCCGAGGAACATCGAAAGTATGTTTACAAAAAGTGAGTAAAAAACCAGATGTTCAAATTTTTTCGCATAAACCTTAGAAATTGTACCTGGAATTACCAGAAATGCTCCAACTAAAATAACGCCTGAAATTTTAACCACACTGACTACCGTTAAAGCCAGACCAACGAGCAGTATCGTTCTTACAAACTTTACTGGAACCTCAAAAAACTTCGCAGTTTTCTCATCTGCCAGAAAATACAGAATTTCTCTTCTCATAAGCAGATAAATCAAAATTGTTACAAAAGTTATAAAAATCAAATAATATATATCTTCGGTAGAGATCAAAAGAATATTCCCGAAAAGATAACTCATTATATCAGGCGTGTAACCTTTTATAAGCGAAACCACAACCATTCCAAATGCCATAAAAACTGGCAACAGTATCCCAACAGCTGTGTTCTCACTTGCTTCTTTCTGACTCAAAAAACTTATCAGAAGTCCGAATACTACAGCCGTGAGTATTGCTACAGGTTTGTAGTCCAGACCGAAGAAAAAAGCTACAGCAAGGCCAGCAAATACTGCATGAGCAGTTCCATCACCTATGAATTCCATCCTTTTCAAAACCACTATCGGTGAATATATGGATGCCGAAACAGCAAGAAGCAATCCCGCTAAAAAGGCATTTACAACGAAACTGTATGAAAACATCTCTCTAATCAGATTTATCAATGCTCATGCTCCCTTTCGTAATGTTTTTGCCCTCTTATCCATATATCGAAATCCTCGGAAAATATCTTCCGAAGATCCTCAGGAGAGATCCTTTCTCTCGGCGCCTGACAGTGAAGAGTTTTGTTCAGACACATTATCTTTTCACATTTTTGGAAGACCATTCCTATATCGTGACTTATCAGAATTACCGTCAAATTCTCATTCTCTCGCATGGTATCGATCAGCTCGTAAAAACGAGCCTTTCCCATCTGATCAACCCCTGCTTCTGGTTCATCTAAAAGAAGGATGTCTGGCTCATAAAGGAGTGCTCTTGCCAGCATCAATCTTTGAAGTTCCCCACCGGAAAGTTTACTCACCGGTCTATCTTTTAAACTGAGAATACCAACCAGCTCAAGTTTTTTCTCTACTTCCTTCCAATCTTGTCTGGTAAAAAACCTTAAAAAACCCTTTTTTCCATACAGTCCCATACTGGCAAACTCTTTAACTAGAACAGGCATATCTCTGTTTATATCTTTTATCTGCGGTACATAACCTATCCTTCCCTTGACATAAACTTTTCCTATGTAATCTCTAATCTCTCCTACTATTATCTTGGCAAGGGTAGTTTTCCCTGCACCATTTGGCCCTATTATTCCTACAAACTCTCCACTTAAAACCTCGAAATTGATATTTTTCAATATTTCGACGTCGTTTTTCGAATAACTGACGTCTATTACTTCTAATATTTTATTTCTCTCCATATTTTTCAAAACCTTCCAATACAGTTTCAAAATTTCTTTCAAAAAGCTCTACAGTATTTTTTGAATCGTAACCGAGAGGATCGAGGACTTCAAAATATATACCCGTTTGAGACGATATTATCTTCACTGGTTCAATATTCTGCTGTTTCTCACCAAATATTGCAACGATTTCACCGCTTTTTACACGTTTTATTATCTCCATTAACTCTTTTAGAGTCGGTTCATCTCCGTGACCATGAGACACACTGATTATTTTTATCCCCAGCTCATTAAAAAAGTAATAAAAACTTGGATGGTATACCAGTACAGTTTTTCCAGAGTAATCTTTGAAAATTTCCTCGTACTTTTTCTTTAACTTTTCAAGCTCTGATATCAGGTGTATAGAGTTTTTCTTGAAATATTCGGCATTCTTTGTGTCGAGTTCAGAAAGTCTTCCCACTATACCAGGGATTATGTATTTTATGAGAAACTCTATACTTAACCACACATGTGGATTTACATGTTCTTCATCCGGATTGGATATTTTCAAAATTTCACGAGGGATTGTATCACTTGCATAAAGAACACTGTTTTTAAGATTTATCGATTTGAGCTTTTCGATTAAAAATTCCTCAAGGCTAAGCCCATTCATAACTATCAAATCAGCAGACATCAGAGCCTTAATATCACTCACTTTTGGCGAAAAGGTATGAGGATTAACACCCGGATTTATCAAAACATTTACCTTTGCTTTATCGCCAACGATATCTTTTATTATGAGCCCATAAGGATTTATTGTCGTAATTACAGTGAAAGCGAATCCTGTGTAAAACAATAAAATCAATGAAAAGAATGCAAAAAATTTTTTCATAATCATCATCTTCAATCTTTGTAAAATGCACTCAAAATTCTATTATAAACTTCTTTGATTGGAACATCGTTTTCTATGGAAATTCTTTTACAATCTTCATATTCTGGCGCAACGTTTATAATTTCATCACCTTTTTTCGCTATTTTAACTCTCACCTTTCCCCATTCTGTCTCCACTTCCTTTATCTCCCTTTTCAGAAAATAGCGCTGAACCTTTCTCAAAATTCTCAAACCAAGAGTGGTGGTTTCTTTCAGAACAATATTCACTATTTTCTCGGTTTTTTCATCGGAACACAATATAGTTAGCAGAGAACCAGGTCTGTTTTTTTTCATTTGAACAGGAATTAAGTACACATCAAGTGCACCGGCTCTGAAAAGCTTTTCAATTATGGCATCGTAAAATTCTGGATTCATATCGTCTATGTTGGTTTCTATTATATTCACAAAATCAGAGTTAAGATTAGACTCCAAGAATCTACCAAAATTGATTCTGAGAAGGTTTGGAATCTCAAGATCGCGTGTGCCTGCACCATATGCAGTTTTAGTTATCAACATGTAAGGTCTTGGTCCAAATTCCTCAGCTAAGGTTGTGATTATAGCAGCGCCTGTTGGAGTTGTTAACTCCGCTTCTATTCCTATCGAATACACCGGCACTCCTTCTAAAAGTTCCATTGTAGCCGGCGCAGGGACGGGTACCTTACCATGGGCACTTTTCACAAACCCTCGGCCGACATGAACAGGAGAGGCCTTTATTCTTTCCACTCCAAGGAGTTTAAGGCCTACTACCGAACCGACGATATCGACGATCGCGTCAACGGCTCCAACTTCATGAAAATGAACTTCTTCTATTCCTACACCATGCATTTTTGCCTCTGCTTTTGCGAGTCTCAAAAATATTTCTTTTGATTTTATCTTCACATCATCATCCAAATCACTTCTATCTATTATTTCGTATATATCACTCAAACTTCTGTGATGGTGGTGATTATGTTGATGATGGTGATGATCGTGATCATCACCATGATGATTTTCTTTAAGTTGGACGTTGACGTATGTTCCGGAAATACCGTTTTTCAAAACTTTTTTAGAAATTATCTCATATTCATCGTCGAGTTTTAATTTTGAAAGTTCTTTTTTTAAATCCTCCAGTGATAGACCAGCATCCACAAGTGCACCAAGAATCATGTTTCCACTTATACCGGAAAAAATATCAAAATATGCATCCATTTTCATTCCTCCTTCAAATATCCAAGAATCAGTTTTATCGTATTCTCTATAGCTTCTCTATGCGTTCTTTCGTAACCATGAGAAGCGTAAACTCCAGGACCTATTAAACCGTGTTTTATATCGTAACCAGCCGCCAAGGTTGCTTCAACATCTGAACCATACCTTGGATAGATATCCACCGCATAATTGAGTTTGAGTTTTTCTGCTGTCTTTATCAATTTGGTAGTCACGTCGTAATCGTAAGGTCCACCTGAATCTTTTGCACATATTGACACTTTGTATTCGTTGGTTTCAAGGTCATCTCCTACCGCTCCCATATCAACAGCTATGATCTCTTCAACATCTTCAGGTATACCAGCAGAACCACCATGCCCCACTTCTTCATAAGTTGTGAAAAGTAAATACACTTTCCTGGGCAATTTCATTTTTTCTTTTTTTAGCTCTTTAGCGATTGCAAGAAGTATTCCTGCACTTGCCTTATCGTCTAAATGCCTGCTCTTTATAAAACCACTCTTCGTAACAACGGTTCTGGGGTCGAACGAAACAAAATCTCCCGGTCTTATTCCCAGTTTCAAAACATCTTCCTTTGAAAACACCTTTTCATCCAGTACTATTTCGATGTTTTCATCGTTTCTTTCAACATTCTTAGAGTCTCCATAAACATGAACAGAAGGCTTTGTGAGGAGAATGGTTCCTGTGTATTTTTTACCATCTCTTGTGTGAACAACACAATTTTCGGTTTCTATATAATTTTCAGGATATCCACCTATCTTCGTTATTCTGAGCCTTCCATTGGATTTTATAGATCTTACCATGGCACCAAGAGTATCAACATGAGCTGCAAACATCAGTGGATTACCTTCTCCACCAAGTTCGACAACGATGTTTCCTTTGTTCGTGATCTTGAAAGTGTATCCAAGCTTTTCGAACTCCTCGACAAGATACTTTCTGATTTCAGTGGTAAATCCCGTTGGACTTGGAATTTTACACAGCTCAACGATTTTCTCAACGGCATAGTCAACAATGTTCATCACAATCACCCCTTTATCCATAATGCACAGATGAATCCTCCATTTTCCTGCTTAGAGTACTTCAACTCATTTTCCATATTGTAAGAATTTTCATCGAGATCAGGAGGAATAAAAAGACATTCTCTGATTTCCATCAATTCATCACTGTGAATTCTGCCAAGCATTTCTGGATTTTTAAAGCTCGCATGTTTAAAGACTGTATTTGAAAAAGCTTCTGATTTGTACAATTTTCCCCATTTGCTGTCTTTATTTATAGTTCCAACTACAATTCGACCGTTCTTTTTAACCACTCTGAACATTTCATCCAAAAACTTCGAATAATCAAGTACAAATTCCAAAACTGCTACCGAAATTGCGGCATCGAAAGTTTCGTCAGCAAAATCAAGTTTGCAAGCATCCATCTTTAAAAATTCGATATCAAGGTTTTCAACCATTGCTTTTTCCTTAGCTTTTTCGAGCATCTTATCCGAAATATCTATTCCTACAACTCTACAACCAAGCTTTGCGAGCTTAATACTGAAGATTCCAGTCCCACAGCCAACGTCAAGGACTTTCATACCTTTCTTTGCTTTGAAAAGATCAAACAAACATTTTGTTTCTATTTCATCAGTGAACTACCATGACTTATAGAAGTCATGGCTTCCCGCTTCAACCCGTGATGACTCGTAGACCAGAAGAGTTTTCCTTCCGTTCCGCCGCCAGA